>NZ_MJEH01000061.1 GCF_001742425.1 Bacillus solimangrovi | reverse complement strand
CAATTAGACTACTATACGAAGAAGTTAACGACAAAGTCATTCATAAAATTACTACTCATTGCACAGTTACAAGACGTTGAAAGTTTACATTTGCTAAGCGACTATCTTTATTATGATCAACTGCAAAAAGAAATCAACCTGAATTCAATCAGTATTTCTCAGTTGTCACGACGATTAAACGGTATCAATCTCAATATATTTTAACGACTTTTCCTTGATCTAGTCGAACACATTTTTTTCAAAACACACGCTACAAATTGCGACGCCTTTGAAAATTAATTAAGTTATCGCTGTTACTCTAGTCTAATTGTAAATATAAGCTCTCCTTTCCTTTGAACTTAACATTAATTTTTCTGGACTGAACTAACAATCTTAACTATACAATTTATTTCTTAAAAAATTCTTAAATTATTTACATATTTTCAATTAATCAGAAATTTTTACGATTTATATGACTAGTGGTGCATGAATGTAATTTAATTATTATTAATACACGTAATGTTAAATAACTTCATTTTAAGCATAGGAAAAGCCCTATATAATGGATAAAATCAGGTGAAAACCCTACCAAATCGACATGGATCGAGACATCTTTGTTTATGTGTTTACTTTTTTCTCGATGACAAACAAGTAATAAACCTGAAAATTATGATAATATTCAGATGATGCTAGTGTATACCTATGTATTATTAAACTTATCAAGTGAATCACATTCTTCAATTATCAAAACAATCATTTTTTTATATGAATACAAACATAATTTAAAATAGATACAAAATACTCCCCTAAAGGAAACAGATTTATTAATTCACCTGTCCACCTTCAGAGGAGTATATCATAGCAGTAAATGATGACTATTATATTTTTAATTATTCTCCTGTTTGTGCAAAGCGTTCGATTCGTTCACCAATTTCATCACGGACACGTTGGAAGAACATCCATTTCTCTTCCTCTGTACCTTCTGCTTTCGCTGGATCATCAAATCCCCAGTGTACTCTTTTAATATGTGGTGGAGTTACTGGACAATTATCTGCCGCATGTCCACATAACGTAACGATTAATTCAGCAGAATTCATAATCTCTGGATCAATGATATCTGACGTTTGATTCGTAATATCTATATCTACTTCTTTCATCGCTTTAACAGCATTAGGGTTAAGACCGTGTGCTTCAAGACCAGCACTTTTCACTTCCCATTCCTGACTTAAATGTTTTTTTGCCCAACCTTCTGCCATCTGGCTACGACAAGAATTTCCTGTACATAAGAAATAAATCGTTTTTTTAGACATAATTATTCTCCTTTATTAGATGATTAATAACCACATATACAGACCAAGCAATGTGATGAATAACGTTGGAATAGTAAGTATAATACCTACTTTAAAATAATATCCCCAAGAGATCTTTACACCTTTTTGTGAAAGAACGTGAAGCCATAGTAGAGTTGCAAGAGAACCAATCGGTGTAATTTTCGGCCCTAGGTCTGAACCTATCACATTTGCATAAATTAATCCTTCACGAATAATTCCAGTAGTATCAGTATTTGCAATTGCAAGTGCGTCAATCATAACAGTCGGCATATTGTTCATTATTGAGGATAAGATAGCTGCAATAAAACCCATTGATATTGTAGCAACAAATAAACCTTGATCAGCTGCAATTTGTATTACATTTGCTAAAATATCTGTTAACCCTACATTACGCAAACCATATACGACAACATACATACCAATTGAGAAGAATACAACTGCCCAAGGTGCACCCTTAATAACTGTGCTTGTTTTTACGACTGGACTGTTCTGTGCCATTATCAAGAAGAAAATTGCAACAATACCAGCAATGAACGAAACAGGTATTCCAGCAAATTCACTAATAAAATAACCTACCAAAAGGATAACTAACACTGCCCACGACAAACGGAACATTTTAATATCCTTAATGGCGTCTACTGGTTTTTTCAATTGATCTATATTATAGTTTGCTGGAATATGCTTACGATAATACAGATACAATACAATAATACTTGCACTTAATGAGAACAAATTGGGAATAATCATACGTGATGCATACTCAACAAAACCAATTTCAAAATAATCAGCAGAAACGATGTTAACTAAGTTACTTACAACAAATGGCAATGACGTTGTATCTGCGATGAAACCACTAGCGATAATGAAAGGCAAAATCATTTTCTCCTTAAAATCAAGAGCACGTACCATCGCTAAAACGATTGGTGTTAAGATAAGTGCCGCTCCATCATTTGCAAAAAAAGCTGCAACGACTGCACCCAATATAGTTACATAGATAAACATCTTGATGCCACTTCCTTGAGCTGCACGTGCCATATGTAAGGCCGCCCATTCAAAAAAACCAATTTCATCTAAAATGAGTGAAATGATAATTATCGCTATAAATGCAAGTGTTGCGTTCCAAACAATTTCAGTTACATCTATTACATCACCAAAATCAACAACTCCTGCAAGTAAAGCTAACACTGCTCCCCCACAGGCTGAATAACCTATTGACAAATTTTTAGGTTGCCAAATCACAAACACTAGCGTGACTAGAAAAATAACTGATGCTAATATTACTTGTGTCAATATGATGTCCCCCCTTTTAATTACACGAAATACGCAAACCTTATGGTTCTAATTCTTTAATCTTAATAGCATAGTTTGGAAAATGGTTTATTATATCTTTTACTATTAGATAACTCCTATGCCGTTCATTGATTGAATAAACAATCCATTGTTTTTGCCTCTTCTCCTTAATCAAACTATTATCCATTAACTTATAAAGATACGGAATATTAGAAGGTTGGCATATAAACAGAAATCATCTTAGACTTAAAACTCAGTTACTGATAACTTCATATTATCCCCTACGAGCTTTAGTAATCACGATGCCTCCAAAATTTGTTATTCAATCAAGAACACTTCCTTCTTTATGATGAATCAATATAAACAACCTATTATATAATAATATGCTTATATATCGAAAGCAATACCTTTAGCAAATTTTTATCAATCAATCATTTTTGATACTAATAGACTAGATGAATACATTTCAATCCCCATATGAGCTTATTTATTGAATAAGAAAATTACCTATCTTATAATTTATTTATTAACAAATTTTGATATTCGAGGAGAAAAATGATGCCAACGTTAAACAATGACCTTCAAAAGATAACGGATAAATGGAAAGAAACAACTCCAATTGAAGCATGGAACATACTTGAAAATTCCATTAAGGAGATTCAGAGTTTAGGTATTGCAAATGGACCATCTATCGGAAACAAAGTAAAAGATTTCACCTTAAAAAATGCTGAAGGAGAAATAGTAAACTTATATGAAGAATTAAGCAAAGGTCCAGTTATATTAACATTTTATCGAGGCTCTTGGTGCCCATATTGTAATAGACAACTACGTGCATACGAGGAAATTATAAATGAAATCAAACAAATTGGTGCTTCCTTAATCGCCATTAGTCCGCAAACACCAGATAATTCTCTAACCATACAAGAAAAACACAATTTATCATACCATGTTCTAAGTGATACAAAGGGACTAACAGCTGCAAAATATAATATCTTATTCGATGTTCCAAATGATGTTAAAGACGTGTATGAAAACATAGGACTAGATTTAGCTGATTATAACGGTCCGAATAACTGGATGCTACCTGTACCATCAACATTCATGATTGATGAAACCGGTACAATTCGTTTTTCTTATGTGAATCCAAACTATATGGAACGACTTGAACCCGATGAATTGTTAGAAGCATTGAAAACGTTATAATAAAATATTTAACACATTATGAATATGAAAGAGCATTGGGATGAAGAACTACATCCCAATGCTCTTATTTTAAAAAAATATCAAAGTTTGTCCTCTTTAGACCTTCTAGTTATCTTTGAATTGTAAACTGAAACTTCTCCCAACCGCCAATTGAATCGCGATTAGCAATTAATGGACTGTCGCCGCTATCTTCAGCAGTTACATATTTACCATTCGCATTTGCTTGAAGTGAGAATGTTCCATCACCATTATCGATCCATAGGAATTGTTCCCAACCCTGTACTTCACTACGATTTGCGATTAAACTACTTTCACCTTCATCTTCAGCGCTTACAAATTGGTTATTTGCAAGTGATTTTAGTGCAATAAATCCATTACCACCGTCTACAACTTCAAATTCTTCCCATGTACCAACACTATCACGGTTTGCAACTAGTGCACTATCTCCACCGTCTTCAGCCGTAACAAATAACTGATTTGCCATCGATTTAATTGAGATGACTGAACCAATTGGTGCACTTGTACCATTATTCGTTGTTGCATCTTTGTCCCAAATGTATGTGCCCACAGTTTTCGCTGGAATCGTTGTCAAAATTTCTTTACCTTGTGATAAGATTCTAAAAGTTTGATCTGTGCTTGTTTGGTTAATTACAACCGAAACAATGCTATCATCTGGATTTAAGAATGATACATTTGTTACCGTATTTGCAGAACCGTAGTTACTATCAATACGTTTAGCACCCTCTTGAATAAACTTAGAGAATTGACCGATAAAATTATACTCAGGAGTAGCATAATACGTATTTCTATCTGTTGTGCTTTGAATAAACATCGTTGGGTCAGGTGTACCAGTCCATTGTTCTGGTGCAATGTTCTGATCAAGCATCGTTACCCACGCATTATAAGAAATTGCATAGTTACGGAAATATTGAGCGATACGATCCGCACCACTTGTACCCCATACAGTACGTTCTGATACAAGTACATTTTTATTATAAGTATTGTGCACTTTAGTCATTTCTGTTGGTTCACCATCATAATCATGGAATGCGATACTATCTACCGCATTGTTAGCTTCTGAATTTTCTAGAATACCAGGTAAATAATCCATAGCTTGTGCAAAGTTATGATCGAAAGACCATAGTTTCGTATTAATACCATGAGTAGCAAATTCATTGTTCAATGCAATTACTAATTCACGCTCATTATCTGGAGTTAATTGCATGCTTGGATAATCTGGTGCAGCGTATAGAGGTTCATTTTGAATTGTCATTGCATAGATAGGAATACCTAACTTTTCATATTCTTGAACCGCACGGCGATAGTATGCTGCAAGATCACCTGTATTTTCCCATTTTAAGTAACCACCAATTAAGCTATTACTCGTCTTCATCCAAGCTGGTGCAGACCAAGAGCTTGCAAATATTTTAATTGGGTTCCCTGTTTCATGTCCAATCGCAATCGCTTGTTGAATAGTAGCTACGATATTGTAATCAATGTCTTTTTGAATTGAGAATTGACCTGGTGTATCTTCATAAGAGTAAAACTCACGTCCTGTAAAATCAGAAGCACCAAATGTAATTCTCATTAAATTCATTCCAACCCCATTTGTAGGGTCAATCATCTTACGAAGAACTTCATCTCTCTTTTCAGGTGACATTAACGATAAGTTATAAATCGTTGATTCTTCTAAAGAAGTACCAATTCCTAAGATAGACTGGTATTCAATATTAGGGTTTACATTAATCGTTGTTACATTTGCACCACTTTGGTTTGTTAACGGGATATCAGATTGCTTACTCAACTGATATTGTACACCTGACATTGCATAATCAGTATTGCTATACCAATCTGAACTTTTTGGAGCTGTATTGCTAGATTCTGAGCTATAATACACTTCTGCTGCATTCTCTTGTGCATTGACACTAGTGTTACCAACGGAACTAAACGTTAACATAGCAAGAGCAAATACTAATGTATAAATGAACCCTTTATTGCGAACATATTCTAACATTATTATACCTCCCTGATGATTATATTTTTTCTTTGTTTGAGCTATGAACTCAAGGTAATAAAAAAGTCGTCATAAAGGCTGATGTACATGAAGGCTATAAACATTACGTCATTAATAGAATCTTTTATCGTTTACTAATGTACCACCCCCTTCACTGAAATTGTTAAGTCTCTTTTTAAATGCGAAGCTTAACAATTTCAGTTGAGCTGTGAACAAGTTAGAATTAAAATATTCAATTATACGTATTCAAATCCTAAATACACTTCATGATATTAATGTAGTGACCTTACTTCGTCGTCAGTGTTAATAACTTTGCTGACGAATAATGAAACTTCTCTCTAGAAAAATCATAAATTACTCCAGTATTTAAAAACACTGTATTTTCAACAACTAAAGTAGGGTCACCTTCCTGTAATCCTAACAGTGTTGCATCTTCTTGTTCTAATTTATCAGCTGAGATTACTTTATCTGCAAATCCAATGTTCAGTTTCAACTCTTCAGTTATATATTCAAAAATAGAGCCTTCACAAATTTCTTTATTTAGAAAGATGATTGTATCTTTATTGAAATAAGATTCTTCAATAACGAATGGCTCATCATTCAAATATCTCACACGTTTTACATAATAAAGTTTTGTCTTAACCTTACATTTCATTTGTGCCGCTAACTGCTCATCTGCTTCAATCAAATCAAATTCTAGCAGCTTACTAGTCATTTCATCCTCAGGAAATTCTCTCGTTAAACCAACCATGTTTTTCATCGTAATACATCCTGGTTTGGAGAACTCACGTAAAAATATACCACTCCCTTGAACTTGATAGACATAACCTTGATCAACCAATATATCGATTGCTTTTCGGATTGTATTTCTACTTACATCAAATTTCTTCATTAATTCGTCTTCTGTTGGCAACTTAGTATTAAAGGCATACTTCCCCTCTAATATTTCCTTCTCCATTTGCTCAACAACTAGTTTATACTTTACACTCATTTCTCAACTTACCACCCTTATGCAATTAACTTCATATATTGATTTTAAATTAAAGTTCAAGTTTTCTCTACACTATGATGTCCTCAAAAAAAGTAAGCCTTTACATTTTTTTACGCAGAGATTTCCTAAGGTTTACCTGTCGTCATTCTACTTGTTTTAATAACCATCAATGGAGGATCCCCCACTGATGGTTTATTTACTTTTATGCAGCACTCTCTTGTTCTTGATCAGTTGCAACTTTATCAAGCGCTTTCACGAATGGGAAGTAAACAACTACTGCCATTACAAGAATAGCTAACTGCAACACTGCACCTTGCCAGCCTGATAATAAGAAACCTGCAATAATTGGAGGAGTTGTCCAAGGAACTTGAAGTGCTCCCATAGGTTCAATAAATCCAATTACAATCGATCCATATGTCATTAATACTGCAAAAACAGGAACTAAAACGAACGGTATAATCATTAATGGGTTAAATACAATTGGTAATCCGAAGATAATTGGTTCATTGATATTGAATAACCCTGGAACAAGTGACATTTTTGATAACGATTTAACTTGTTGTGAGCGAGCCACAAGCATTGCTGCAATAATTAACCCTAGTGTAATTCCTGCACCACCGAACTTTGCGTAAATATCGACCATTTGAACTGTAACGATTTTCGCATTCTCACCAACTACTAACTTATCACCAGAATCAAGAATCGTTTGGTTAGATAGAGCGTTGGCAGTTAAGATAGGAGCCATGATTCCCATTACAATGTTTGGTCCATGTAAACCGAACCACCAGAAAATTGAGATAATCGCCATAATTAAGATAATACCAATGAGTGAATCAGATAAGTTTTGCATTGGAATTTGTAGAACTTTGTAGATAATTTCAGTCATCGAAATTCCTTGAAGCTTATCACAAATGATATATAGAATCATCGACAACAGAATAATTACAAAACCTGGGATTAAAGCAGAGAACGCGTCTGATACCCCTGTAGGAACACTATCAGGCATCTTGATACGAATATCCTTTTTAATAAACCATGTATAGATAGCACCAACAGCAAATCCGACTAAGATAGAAGTAATCATACCTTGTCCACCTGTCCATGCTTTCGGAATAACACCACCAATTGTTTCACCCGTAGGACTTTCAACAAATGAATTTGTTAAAATTAAGAATGAAATTATCCCTAATATACCAGCGGGAACAGCTTCTATATTGCTAGCTTTCACATATGAGTAAGCGATTCCGAAAACAGCTACAAGTGCTAAAATATCAAATGTTGACCCTACAACTTGATAAAGAGGTGTATCCCAACCTTCACCTAATAAATTAGTCATGAAAGCTTGATAGTTGCTAAACGGTAAGTTTCCAAAAAGTAAGAAAATTGATCCAATAAGTGTAAGTGGCATTGTAAGAACAAAACCATCTTTTAATGCTACAATCGGTTTTGCATTAGAAAACTTCATGATGCCAGGCATTACCTTTTCAAACATCTTCTCAAAACGACTCAATTATAACTCCTCCTCATGATGCATATTATCTTTTGAAATATGGTGGTTCACCATCTTAAAAACTATCATAAGATGGCGAACCTTTCTATTAAACTTTTCTTACATTGTTGCTTAAATTACAATTCTTCTCCTCTAGTTTCAATAATGTGCTTGTACCAGTGGAATGATAATTTTTTCTTTCTTTCTAGGTTATTTTTATGGTCTACATAGATAAAACCATATTGCTTTTTAAAGCCATTTAACCAGCTTAATAGATCAATCACTGACCAAGCATAATAACCTTTTAAGTTAATTCCTTCTTCAATAGCACGTTTTACTACTTTCAGATGTTCTTCAATATATTTAATTCTTGGTACATCTACAATCTCGTTATCGATAATTGGGTCTTCATCACCTAGACCGTTTTCTGTAACATATAATTTCACGTCACCGTAACGCTCTTTTAACATTCTTAAGCCATCAAGAAAGCCTTCAGCAGAAATCTCCCAACCCCATTTTGTGTAGACTTTGTCATCCATCATGACAGTTTTATATACGCCGTCAAAAGATGGGCTACCAGATTTCCCTTTAGAAATCTCACTGAATGATGTAAGGTCAATGGTTTCTTGGAGCTTGGCAACTCTTGCAGGTTGATAATAATTCAACCCCATGAAATCATTAGAATCTGCCATTTCTTTTAACAAAGTTAACTCTTCCTCAGTCCAGTCGGGAGTTAACCCTTGTTCTTCTAATCTTTTCACTACATATTCTGGGTACTCACCTTTTAAGATTGGGTCATAATACCAAAATGTTTGATAGTAGTTTGCATGCATCTCAGCAAATAGATTATCTTCCGTATCATCGATACTATAAGCTGGATTAAATACATGTGTAATTCCAATCTCACCATATTGTTTCAAACTTTTATAGATTTGAACCGCTTTAGCATGTGCAACAAACACGTTATGTGTAGCTTGGAAATATTTCTTCTGGTCATTTTCAAGACCCGGTGGATGAGCACCAAAAATATATCCATGTGTACAAAATACTACTGTTTCATTAAACGTAATCCAATGTTTTACTCTATCTCCAAATGCCTTATAACAAACTTCAGCATATTTTGCGAAAGCATCAATTGATCTTTTATTCGCCCATCCACCATCTTCTTCTAAAGCTTGAGGCAAATCCCAATGATATAGCGTCACAAATGGCACAATTCCATATTTTAAACATTCATCAATTACATTATTATAAAATTCAAGACCTTTATGGTTTACTTCTCCATCTCCATCAGGAATAATTCTTGCCCAAGAAATAGAGAATCGATAAGATTCCAATTCCATTTCAGCCATTAACTTTATATCTTCTTTATAACGATGATAGTGATCTACCGCTACATCACCATTCGTATTTTCAAAGGTTTTACCAGGTATTTTTGAGAAAACATCCCAGTTACTTAACCCTTTTCCGTCTTCGTTCCAAGCACCTTCTACTTGATAAGCCGCAGATGCAGCGCCAAACAAAAAATCTTGTGGAAATCTCATGATCGAACCTCCAGATGTTATTTTTTCACTAGATTTAATGCACTTTCTAATACCTTTGCACCGTTCATCATTCCATAATCCATCGTATTAATTACTTCAACAGGAATATTTTTCGGTTCGCAAACAGCTTTTGCTTTTGTTAGCAAAAACTTAACTTGTGGTCCAAGTAAAGCAACATCAATGTTATCGATAACTTTTTCTAACTCAGATTCAGGATAAGCATTAATTTCAACATCTATCCCTTTAGCTTTTGCTTCATTTTTCATTTTTGTCACTAACATGCTTGTTGACATTCCAGCTGCACAGAACAATCCGATTTTAACCATTATTTACAACCTCCAATTTTTCTTTTAATCCATTAATTTCTTTTTGCATGGAAATAAGGTTATCTAATAATTCTTGAACTAAGATAGCATTCATTAAATGGTCTTGAGCATGGACCATTAGAATTCCTACTTCTATTTGATTACCATTAGCTTCTTCTGTAATTAGGCTCGTTTGTACTTTGTGAGCTTCAACTAATGAAGCTTTTGCTTCTTTTACAAGTTCTTCAGCTTCTTCATATTTATTTTCTTGAACAAGCTTCATTGCTTGATAAAAGCTAGATTTAGCATCTCCAGCTCCAGCAATTAAGCCGAAAATTTTCATTTGCATTTCTTCTGAAATACCCGACATCCCAATCACTCCCAGTTATCATGATGAATAAAATTTATTGGTACAAATATTAATTATGGGTTTATTATAATCCTGCTTCGATGTTTTGTAAACGTTTTATTAACAAAAAAAAATCAAAAATTTACTCTACCTAACATCATTTCACAAATTAAACATAAAAATTACTTTTTTAGTTAATACTCTTTGATCTGATTTCTTCCTTATATTTAAAGATCAACAAATACAAATCTAACTAAAACCAAACATTTTTGAACTGTCTTATTCAATGACTTAACGTGAAACCCTTTCACATATGAGAGAATATTCAATTTGTTTTAACATTAATTTCATACGGACACGCACGAATACGTTATAACGGTCATATTATAGAAAAATCAAACCAGTATGGAGGTGGATACGTTTGTCGGGAATTTTACTTGCAACGTCACATCTACTGAAAGAAGTTTGGTTTTTTGTTTCGTACGTCAAAAATAATGCATTTCCTAAACCGCTAAATGAAAAAGATGAAAAGAAGTACGTTGAACTTATGGTTAAAGGGGACCAAAATGCGCGTAACAAGTTGATTGAACATAACCTTCGACTTGTTGCACATATTGTAAAGAAATTCGAGAATACAAATGAAGATTCAGAGGATTTAATCTCTATTGGCACAATTGGCTTAATTAAAGCGATTGAAAGTTATTCATTAGGGAAAGGGACAAAGCTTGCCACATATGCCGCGAGATGTATAGAGAATGAAATACTAATGCATTTACGTTCCTTAAAGAAAACACGTAAAGATGTATCGTTGCAAGACCCCATCGGACAGGATAAAGAAGGAAATGAGATCTCATTAATAGATATATTAAAATCAGAGAACGAGGATGTTATTGAAGTCATTCAACAAAATCTTGAATTAGAGAAGATCGGTCAGTTTATTCATATTTTAGATAAACGTGAGAAAGAAGTGATTATCGGAAGGTTTGGTCTACAAAAAGGGGATGAGAAAACACAACGGGAAATTGCAAAAGAACTTGGTATTTCTAGAAGTTATGTTTCACGAATTGAAAAACGAGCATTAATGAAACTGTTTCATGAGTTTTATCGAAGTGAACAGCGAAAACGCAAACGAGCCAACTCATAAAAAATGTCCCCCTCCACTGTTATGCTTAGGGGGACACTTTATTTCCATTATTGTTCTGTTTGTATTGACTGTTCTTGCTGTTGAACTGGTAAAGCATCGATATATTGTTCTAATGTTAGATTTTCGGAAAATAAGATTTGAGCAACTTCCTTTCCTACAAAACGAATATGCCACGGTTCAAATTGATATCCTGTTGTTTCTTCTTTTCCTTTTGGATAACGAATAATAAAGCCATATTCATGTGCATGTTCCCGAAGCCATTTTCCCTCATTTGTATCCTCAAAGCTTTCCAATAACTTAAAGTTCATTTCTGCGCTCGTTACATCAATTGCAAGCCCTGTTTGATGTTCACTTTGTCCAGGTATTGCCACCGCTTCATTAGCCTTCTCTTCTCCTACTTGCCTTACTTGTGCCTGATAGATTTCTGCTTGTCTTTCATAAGAACGATAACCTGATGCAGCTACGAGACTAAGACCTTGCTTCTCTGAAGCGGCAAATAATTCTTCTAACGCAGCCGCTGCATCTTGACGCATATGTTTCTTTTGAATCACTTCTTCAAAGTAAAATGGTACATTCGGGACAACGAGCTGCTCTGGTTTGTAATCGGATGGTAAATAATTCGTTTTATTTACGAGTACGAGCTGATTTTCTGGGTTTGCGATTACCATTTTACCATTTATGACCTCTACAAAAGTTGTTTCAACATCTACATCAGATTGTGTCATGTCAATTTGTGACGTATCATCATTGATCGTTGTGGAATTTTCTACATCAATTTGAGACTCTACATTTACAACTTCTTGTTGCTTATCAACTATTATTGTTTCCTGCTCATTCACATTCTGTTGCACTTGTTCTTCAGTATGTACAAGGTCACTACCTTTTGCTACACATCCTGCCAAAATTAATAAAGTTAATCCACTTAAGGAAACCATCCATATTTTACGATTCACATCAAACATCTCCTGCTGTTCAATCAATATTATTTCAAACTTAATTATTGTTCAGAATCATTAAAAAAGCTCTAACAAAAAAAATTAACTAAGTATGAAAACGAAAGATAAGTTATCTAATAACATTCGTTCGTTAGTAATGTAACAACTACTTAAATCTATACTATCGAACATTCCCTATCCTGACAATAAATATGTCGCAATCTATAAAGTGAAACTTCCATCAGTGCAGTAACACTCACTGATGGTTAGTTGAACCAATCAGGTAATTACTGACGCTTGCTCTCCCACTCATCCTTCGTTGACTATTCTATGTTATGACATAGGGGTCTTAGCATCAATTGAAACGTGATAAATACAAAAACCCCTTCCTTTTATATTAATTAAGGAAGAGGGTTTCAAAAAATGATTTTGTATACCTAGGGAGTAGATGGAGAATGTTAAAAACTATGAAGGTTATTACAATTATGAGTTATCAGTTAATATATTTTAAAATTATTTATGGCATTCAACTTCATCAGCTTGTTTAATGATCGAAATTACTTCGTCTGCTACATGATGAGCAAGAGACAAGTGTGAAGTAAATCCTACACACGAACAATTCATTTCGCCAAGAACATAACAATCGTTTCCTTGTTCATCTGTATCCAAAATAAAATCAGCGGTCCAAATGAGTGGGAGATCATATCCACCGAGTTTCTCTGTAATAGATTGTAAGTTACCTGTGAATAAGTCCATTAATTCCTGCCATTCTTCTGGCTTATCGTAGCGATATTTTGCTCCTGAGAATAAGGTTGCTGAGAATGCATCGTCTCCATCAGCTGGTTTCTTATGCACAACATTCATGGGCTTATCGTTGATCATGAAGATACGAATTTCACCTTCCTTGATTCGATGAAGGAATGGCATATCAACAAGCATACCGTTATCACCAACAATATATTGTTCGCAGAACTCCATAAATTCTCCTAACTCACGTTCTTCAACGTGATTATCCTTCGCTTCTGTACACCTTACTTTTGCGTCTAATTTCACACTACCATGCTGATCAATTGCATCAATATCTATTAGAACAACTCTCCAAATACCTTCACCTGTTGAACCACGATTTTGCTTCAGCACCCGTTCACCATTTGCAAGCTGTTTTGGAAAGTTTCTTTTAAATTCTTCGATTTCATAATAAGAAAATGTATCACTTGGCACTAGATCAGTATCACGTAGTTTCACTAGTGCATCCTTCGCACCATACTTGCTCATAGCATCAGGATGAGCCATGCCGATAACACCATTGTTCACAAGTTCGTGTAACATTTCAAAATATACTTTTTCACTTTTTAAATTCCCTGGATTAATGCGACTTACATAAGCATCAGCCTCTGTTAAAACCTTCTCTAAAATTTCATCTTTTTTATCATCTGAATAGAAGATAACTTCCGCTTCCCAATCACGCTCATTTAATGCATTAACCATTGGCATAGTGTCTGGTCTGTACCCGTCCGGTCCTTTATCAGTACCTTCACGAACTTCAAAGAAAACTACTTTCTTCTTCAAATCTCCCACACTCCCTAATATATATTTATAGTTGCTTAATTTTGAGCAACTATAATAACAAAATCATAAAGAAGTTATGAAAAATAACCCTACAGATCTATAATACAACAAACACAATTAATTAATAATGGAAATTGTGGCATTTATATGGATTCTTTGTAAAATTATTGTAATTAATTAAAAATATTTACCTATAAATTAATTTTCACATTTCACAAACATGACTTTTGGATTACTTATAAACGTAACGATTACTATTTGCAAATCGTAATTGTTACGATATAATAAGCGAAGTATTCAATTATTATAGAAGGGAATGTTTATATTGAACAAATGGGGTAAACTCACATTAGCTTTAACTATATTATTTGGCATATTTCTTTCAGGGTGTGCAAATAATGATTCTGAACAACAGGAACAACAAAGTACAAGTGAAGATCACTTAGAAATCTATACAACACTTTTTCCGTTTGAAGATTTCGCTAAAAAAATTGGTGGTACATACGTAACTGTTGAATCCATCATTCCTCCTGGTTCAGATGCTCATAATTATGAACCAACAACCCAAACTATGATTCAGTTAGCTGATGCGGACTTATTCATATATAGTAATGATGACATGGAAACATATGCTAAATCGATGGCAGAATCACTAAAAGCGGAACAAGTTACTGTCTTACAGGCTTCTGAAGGCATTAATTTATTAGAACATGGTCATGAAGATCAAGGTGACAAAACTACAGAAGATCAGCATGAAGACAATGAACATGAGGAAAATCATACTGAGAGTGTTGAAAATGAAGAAAATCACACTGAAGATGATGAACACGCTCATGAAGAATATGATAAAGATCCACATGTATGGCTTGACCCAACTCTCTCTATTCAGTTAGCAAATAATATTAAAGAACAGCTAATCGAATTGAAACCAGAAGCAAGTGAAACATTTAATAAAAACTTTGAACAATTAAAGCTCCAATTACTAGAGTTAGATTCTCAATTTCATAAACTTACTGATACTACTAATAAAAGAAAAATTCTTGTTTCTCATGCAGCCTATGGGTATTGGGAGCAGGCTTACGGAATTGAGCAAATTAGTATAACTGGTCTATCACCAACAAATGAACCATCTCAAAGACAACTTGAAACCATTATTGAGACGGCTAAACAAAACGATCTTCAATATATTATATTCGAACAGAATGTTAAACCAAAGATTGCTAATATTATTAAAGATGAACTAGGTGCTGAGACCCTTCAACTTCATAATCTATCAGTTCGTACAGATGAAGAAATCTCAAATGATGAAGACTACTTCAGTATCATGGAGAAAAATCTGAATACATTAGAACAAGCGTTAAAATAATGTTATATATCCATCAATAGCTAATCTCCTATCTTCATTGTCAGATTATTGTTTTGCACTTCGCATTGTTCAATTGCTTAACTTGCAAATTATGCATATCAATGAATACACATATCATTTTAAAATACCCCCTGACTAGTTTTTTCAGTCAGGGGGTATTCTCATTCGATTTAACGAACGTATTCGGCTAATGCCATTATTTCACCTTTAGAAAGTTGGGATTGCTCTTCATATTGGTGTCGACTAATTGCATCTTCAATCGTTTTCGCACTTCCATCATGAAGGTATAGTTCTGTAGCCCACACCCCGCTCAATGTTGGTGTATCAAATTCATTTCTATTTCTAGGGTTTGTGAAATTTGCACGTGCATCTCCATCAGAATTTACATCAAATTCAGGTATCAACTCTTTGCCAATACGTTTGGATCAATCGCAATATATTTGAGCCCGTACGTTGTGTGTTAGGCAATTGAAAAAATCTCTTTACAATCTGATTGATAACTGCCTGTACATATTGCCTTCAATTTAGTGAAGGATGACGTTCACCAATTGATTGGTGATAAAAGGCTACAGGACAACGTAAAAACGACTCTAACGCTTGATCTGTTATCGTCTTCACATGAATAACATGTTCGTTCATTCTTTCCTCTCCCTTATTATTTTAGTTAGGATACTGTTTCAAGTGATTTTGCAATTGAACACCACGATCTTCTTGCGTATAGTGTTGGGATATTATTTTGCTTTGCTTTATTTTTAATTGTATTTGCTAAGTTATGATTAATGAAGTCAGTTAAAATGAGAATGATATCTACTTGTTCTGGAATTTTTCTGTGAACCATTTTAACTTTACGACCATCTATATGTGTAACATTAGAAAATCCATATTCGAGAAGGTTTTTTTCAATTTTCCCAAGACGATCTGCTCCAATGATTAATATATTTTCCATCTCATTCACCTCTATCATCATTCTAATTGAGAATGATTATCTATGTCAATGTAATTGAGAAACATTTTCATAAGTATAATGCCTACTTTTTTTCTACAAACTAATTTATGTAACTGAATTCTTTATACTAAGGAGGAACAATAATGGCACAAGATGTATTATGTGAAGTACGAAACTGTAGTTTTTGGAAGAATGGAAACAATTGTTCTGCTTCTGAAATTTATGTAGTTAGTCATAGTGGTAATCAAGCCAATAATCAACATGAAACTGACTGTAAAACATTTGATCCTAAGAGTTAACTTCTGAAAATAAAACTAACAATAGTAAAAACTTCTACAAGAGTGAAATTTCCATACTCTCTTGTAGAAGTTTTTTGATGTTTATTCGACTATATAAACAAAACCAATCCATGATTACAGGCTGGATTGGTCTTGTTCATTTATTTGTTTTTTAATTTTAGATGCTGAAAGTTGAAAAAAGCCACTCGTTAAAAGCATACAGAATGTAGAAACTAGAATTATAAGAAGCTGCTCATTTGTTTTTTGCTCCATTAGCATAAGTGTACCCATAAAGAAAAAGATACTTATCATAAGTAGTATTTTTGAATAATTTGTATAATCTTGAACTTTGTCACTTAATCTATCAAACTGCTGAGATTCCATGCTACCCCTCCTGAAACCTTACTATATCTCCACTATAACATAGAAAGTTACAGGAAATGGGAAGCAATATCCACCAGATTATCCATCTATTCAAAAATGGAATGAACTCAAATACGTGATGTTAATCTTGGCGTTTTACGTTCTCTACGAATTCTAGTACAAGTTCAGATGAATGTAATGCAGCCTTATCTAGGAATTGATCGAATGATATATTAGAATCTTTGCCAGCAATATCAGATAGGGCACGAATTACAACAAATGGAATATTAAATTGATGACAAACTTGAGCAATCGCTGCTGCTTCCATCTCTGCAGCAATTAAGTCATCAAACTTATCACGTACGAACTCAACTCGCTCTGTATCGTTCATAAATGAATCTCCTGTAACAATAAGTCCTTTTACAGTTTGAACACTTGTTATGTTTTTTGCTGCATCCATAGCCGCATCAACTAATTTATCGTCTGCTTTAAATGCTGCTGGTAAATGTGGGACTTGTCCATACTCGTAACCGAAAATCGTAACATCGACATCATGGTGACGAACTTCAGTTGATACGACAATATCACCAACATTTAAGTCTTCTCTGAATCCACCAGCAGAACCTGTATTAATGACAATATCAGGTTTATAGCGATCAAGTAAAAGTGCTGAGCTCATTGCAGCATTTACTTTTCCAATTCCAGAACGTAATAATACTACTTCTACGCCATTAATGTTCCCAGAATAAAACTCGAATCCTCCAATAACCTCTTTTTCTCTATGACCTATTTTATTTTTCAAAATTTGAATTTCTTCTTCCATTGCACCAATAATGCCAATTTTCATGTGTTATCCTCATTTCTATATGTGATTATAATTTTTTTTAACAATTGTTGAATATCCCATCTTTATGTATAAATATTGGACAATAAACGATAGTCAACTAACAAGCTATAAGGTGAGAAAGAATATCCCAGTGATGAAAGTTTCTCTTTATTATACTTTTAGAACAGTTTTCTACGCAAGCAAACGACAATTTTTGTTATCCATAGATTATTGTATCCCTTACGATAAAATAGGCCCTAAACAATTATTTACTTGAAGTTAAATACTTATGATTGTTATAATTGCTTATTATTTAAAAAGGACGGATGATATATGCAAATTAAATTAGAACGAATTGAAGACAAGGTTGAGTTTTTTGAAGCTTTGACCTTAAAAGATTTAGAAAGTAAAGTAAATGAAAAAATCGAACAAAACCAAGCAATACTTCTTAATGTTCATTCTGTTTCACATCAATCACACATTGATTATGAATCAGGTAAAACATACTTTACTGCAGTCGTACATTTCAAAACAAAATAGCTTATTTTATTACACCTGCCCATTTTGCTTTCAACACGGTTAAGGTAGAAGGATAAGCCATAGCAAAAACACAAAAGCACCTTCTCTCAACAAGAAAAGGTGCTTTCTATATTACTGATAAGGATTGCTTTCAAGTACTTCAACTGTTACAGGTTGCCAACCTTTGCTCTCAATCCATTGTAATTGCACACGATAGATTTCTGTATTGTCCTTCGTACTTACAGTAACTGTTGACGTATTCGGACTACCACCATTACCTAACCACCATACAATCATATCATCTTGAGAAATATTTGTAGCAGTTTCTGTAGCTCGTAACATTTCGTTCCAATCTGCTGATCCCTCTTCGTAGGAAGTGACATGCACCCCTTCTTGCTCTGTTTCAACTGGGTCCCATTCACCTTCAATTACTTCTGAAACAACTTCTTCACTTGTTTCAGTATTACTTGTTTCCTTTGAGCTTTCAATTGACTCTTCTGTTTCACTTATTTTTTCTGAGTCTTTTTCTTGCTCTTGTTCTTGCTCTATCACATCATCTTTATATGTTTCTGGTGTTGTAGGTCCATAGACAAACTCAGGCTTCTCCTTAGCTCCTATAGAAAGACTAATAACTAACACAAACAATAGGGTTGCAAATACGCCTGCAATCATTAACATTAATCCACTTATTTTCTTCTTTTTCCTTCTGTTCTGATAACGCGATTGTTGAGGCATTAACAGATCCTCCTCTAATGAAAAAATATTTCTCTCTATTTATTCGATACATCTCTGTCTTTTTAGTTGGTTTCCTATGAATTCTCCGTTAATTTAGTTGGTAATTAACTACCAGAACATTGTACCATATTTCCCATTTTTATATACAAAAAAAGTACTATAAATCGTTGTTTAAGTTATGTATTATTTTTACCATATCAGCGAATACATCATTTGTTTGCGTCTCCCATGAATTGACCTGCATATTTACAACAACAAGAGCATATCGAGGTCGTTCTACAGGAAAATAACCTACAAACCATTTATTCTCATAACCTGTTGAACCTATTTCAGCTGTTCCTGATTTTCCAGCAACAGTGTAGGGCAAAGTTCGAAAAACTTTTCCTGTACCTGATTCAACTACTTCTCTTAATAATTGCTGAAGCTTACTAATTGTATATGGAGATAATTTTTCATCTGCAAGTGTTTGTTTTGGAAATTCAAAGAGAACTGCCCCATTTTTATAAATGATTTTATCAACTCCACGCACTTGCTTCACTCTACCATCATCTGCAATTGTTGCAACCATATTAGCTACTGCCAATGGACTTATACGAACTTCTTTTTGACCAATTGCAGTTTGAGCAATAGCTCGTTCGGCTCCCTTATCTCGTTCATCTTTCCATATTATACTCGCTACTTCTTCTGGGAAATGGGAAAATGAACGATAATGGAAAACCTCTCCATTCCAACCAACAGGTGTAGTGAGTCCAAGCTTTTCAGCATATTCATCAATAATATTATCGTTTACACTAATCATTTCATTAGCTAGTTCAGCAAATGTGTTATTACAGCTTTGTGCAAAACTATCAACAAAATCAAGCTGGCCAAGTAATCGAGAAGCAGGCTTGTCTCCATACAGGTTCAGATCACAGTTAAACCTTCTACCGCGTAAATCAACATTTTCTATCGCAGCTGTTGCTGTTACGATTTTGAAGATTGATCCAGGAACTTGAGGTAAGATCATGTAATTTTTACCACCATCATTTTGAAACGGATTACCCATATCCATGTGTGGTCTACTCACCATAGCTAACACATCGCGACTCTGAATATCAAGTAACACTAATCCGCCTTTTTTTAATCCAGATTCGTCAATTAATCGTTCCGCTTCGTCTTGTACTTTTTTTTCTAATGTTGTATTTATTACAAGTGGATAAAATGGGTTTGAAGGTGCTGTATATTTCACATTCAATCCAAAGAGTGGTTGACCTTGATTGTCGACATGATATAGAAGCTTGGCCTCGCCTTCTTGCACGAGAAATTCATCGAAGGCTCGCTGTAATCCAGTTATGCCAATTGGTGTACGTGTTGAGATGTATCCTTTTTCTAACTTTTCTTCATAGCGTTCTTTTAATAACTCTTCATTTTCCCTAACTATGCCTATAAAATGCTCAGCTGATATGGAATTATTATCTGTTTCATAGTAAGTAGCAATGATACCTGGAACCTTTAAGTCATTCAACTCATTCATCTGTGTTTCTGATAACCTTAAGGGCTGATCTCCACCTAAAACGACAGGGCCCTCCGCAAGTTGTACCGTTTCCTCAAGATAAGATTTCCTCGTTCCTATAATGCGAGCCACCTCATCAACTGGCCATTCCATCTGTTTCAGGAACGGAAATAATATTAAGCTAGGATAATAATCGTTGTATAACGGGTCCCCATTACGGTCTACAAATCGTCCTCTACCATTATCCAAAACAATCCCTTGCGTTCGTTGTTGAACACTTTCTTCAATGAGATTTACATGATGTTTTGAAAATGACTCTGTTGCGAACAATTGAATATATGCTAATCTAGAAACTAATATAATTAATCCGACCATTACAAAAATTGCTGTGTGGTGGATCCTTAATTTTGGCTTCATGTAAAAACACCTCGTCTACATTTTGGACGAGGTGTTTGTTGTTCAAACGTATGAAGTGAAACTTCCATCAGATGTTTTTCCTTCTGATAGCTTCTTGAATCATTCATACAATTACTGATTCTCACCATTCTACTTATATTTTATGTAACAAGCAATGGTTTGAAGTTCGAAACTTGATGATCAGTTAATTTTATAAAATAAGGGTTAGTTTACACTTACAATCTTTACTGTCATTTCTCCACCTGGTGTTTGAACGACTACTTCTTCACCGACTGAACGTCCTAATAAGCTTTTCGCCATCGGTGAATCATTAGAAATACGACCTTCAAATGGATCAGCCTCTGCACTTCCAACAATCGTATACGTTTCCTCTTCATCACCAGGAAGTTCTGTGAATGTTACTGATTTTCCTAATGAAACGACATCTGTTTCCCCTTGAGCTTCTTCAATGATGACTGCATCACGGATCATTTTCTCTAATGTAGCAATACGTGATTCTACGAATGCTTGTTCATCCTTCGCTGCATCGTACTCTGAATTCTCAGATAAGTCCCCAAAACCACGTGCGATTTTAATACGTTCAACCACTTCTTTACGCTTTTCTGTTTTTAAATATTCCAGTTCATTTTCTAACTTTGTTTTACCCTCTTCGGTCATATAGTAACCTTTTTCTTCAGCCACAGAAATCACTCCTTCAACATAGTTATAACTCTTTTGTTCTGATTTGTTCGATTAATGAATCATTGCTGACATATCTCTCGAATTTATACATGTTCTTACGATACGATTAAAGTAGCAAAAACATGTATAAAAAGCACAGCTTTTTTCCAATGCGTATACATCAGGATGAAAGCTGTACTTTTTCACTTTGCTCTTACCGTGTTTTGATCGTATACCGCCTTTTCTATGCTATTACAAAATGCGGTTTTCTTCAAGAATTGTTTGAATTTTTGTTACCATCAAGTCGATAGCAACATTATTTTTTCCGCCTTCTGGGATAATAACATCAGCATAACGTTTCGTTGGTTCAATGAATTGTTCATGCATTGGACGTACAACAGAGACATATTGTTGAATAACTGAATCAATCGTTCGACCGCGCTCTTTAATATCACGCATCATTCGACGAATAATACGTAAGTCGGCATCTGTATCTACGAATAACTTAATATCCATCAAATCACGAAGACGCTCATCTTCTAAAATCAGAATGCCTTCAAGAATGATAACATCTCTCGGCTCAATATGAATAACATCACTAGAGCGAGTATGCATTTCATAATCGTACACAGGTTTTTGAATTGGTTTGTATTCAAGTAATTGGTTAATATGCTCAATTAATAAGTCATTATCAAATGCAAGTGGATGATCATAATTAGTCTTTAAACGTTCTTCCATCGGAAGATCACTTTGATCCTTATAATAGTAATCTTGTTCAATAACTAAAATTGACTGACCAGTAAAATGCTTATGAATCGCTCTTGTTACAGTTGTTTTACCTGAGCCGGATCCACCTGCAATTCCTAGAACAACGGGTTTTTTTCTCATCTTAGATGTTTTCCTTTCTCATCATGTTATAAGGGTAGACAGGTTTCTCAACTTTGAAGCGTACAATCTGTAATGGGTGGCGTGCTGCATCAATTTCTTCGCCGTCCTCATCATAAATAACGTCTACAATTTGAGTAAAGTTTTCAATCTCAGGACCGAAAAACTCGATCTCATCTCCTGGACGGAAATGATTGCGTTGTTGTAAAGTTACGATTTGAGTTTCGTTATCATATTCTAGGACAAGACCAGCGAAATCATACTTCGTTGCCTGCTTATGATTAACAAACATTTGCTCTTGGTATCCTGGAGTTCCTTCAAAGAATGCTGGCGCAGCTGGACGATTTGCACACTTATCAAGCTCATTCAACCACTCTACATCGATTTTAAAGTTATCTGGATCTTCACAATATGCGTCAATCACTTTACGATATACACTTGTAACAGTTGCAACATAATGGATTGATTTCATACGACCTTCCACTTTTAAACTATCCACACCTATATCAATCATTTTAGGAATAGATTGAATTAAGTTGAGGTCTTTTGGACTCATTGCAAATGGTGCTGCATCTTTGTCAAAGAAGCGATTCTCATCATTTCCATCAAGCTCCATTAAATCATAGTCCCAACGACAAGACTGACAACAGCCTCCACGGTTTGAATCACGAGCTGTCATATGGTTACTTAACGTACAACGACCAGAATATGAGATACACATTGCTCCATGTACAAATGCTTCAATTTCAATATCCACATTCTCTTTAATCTCTTTTACTTCTTCATAGCTTGTCTCACGTGCTAATACGACACGCTCAAGTCCTTCCTCTTTCCAGAATTGAGCAGTTTTCCAGTTTGTCAATGATTGTTGCGTACTTAGGTGACGCTCCAATTTCGGTGCAACACGTCCACACGTTTCAATAATTAAAGGATCAGCAACGATAATCCCTGTAATTCCAGCATCTTGGAGACCAAGTAAATATTCTTCAAGCCCATCCATATTTTCATTATGAGCATAAATATTAGTCGTCACATAGACCTTTGCTCCATATTGATTTGCAAACTTTACCCCTTCAGTCATTTCCTCTAGTGAAAAGTTATCTGCATTTGAACGTAGACCAAATTCTCGACCACCGATATATACTGCATCCGCACCATATCTAATCGCAATCTTTAACTTTTCTAAACTCCCAGCAGGGGCGAGAAGTTCAGGCTTTTTAATGATTTTACGTTTTCCGTTCTCTACTACGGTAGGTACTGCAATTGCCATATTTCTCACACTCCTTAATATACCGTTTCTTTATAGAAGAAACCTGAATCAAGTTCGCGGTTCTTAGGTTGGATTGATTCAATTTCCTCTAACAATGACTCTTTTTTATCTTCATAAGCATCCCGATCATCCACACATAAGTCTATTGCTTCACGCCATTTGCTCGTTACTTGAACAAGGTATTCCTTAGATTTCAAAATACCATCAATTTTAAAACTTGTTATGCCTGAATCAATCATTTCTTCAATGTCGTCAATGATACACATATCATTTGGACTCATAATATGAGTGCCATTTTCATCTTCAAATATTGGGTACTTATTGTCTCGTTCAGGGTCAAATAAAAACATTTCTTTCTTGGCACGACGATTTTCTACTTCCATCATTTTACCTTGATATTCAAAGTAATTACCGATCAATGCCCGTTTTGATTGAAACATACAAGTCATTCCGTGAACTTGTACTTCTACTTCCACTTCAGCATTTTCTGCAATCTCAACAATGGCATCCATGTTTATTTCACGAGCAAGCACTGCACGTTTTGCTCCTTTACTTCCCCAATAATTACATGTAAACCAGTTAGTAGCAGTCGTTTCTGTATTCCAGTGTAACTTCATGTTAGGTGCAACTTCACGAGCTGCCATCAATACAGCAGGGTCACCAAATACAATTGCATCCGCACCAGCTTCACTTACGAATTTCACATAATCAGATAACTCTTCTACCTTATCATTGTGAAACAATGCATTCATTGCTATATAAACTTTCATACCTTTATTATGAGCGATTGTTATCGATGCTTTAACGTCTTCACGTCCAAATTCTCCAGCAAGACGCAACCCATAACGTTGTTCTCCAATTATAATTGCCGTTGCACCAGCATCAGCAAGTAATTCAATATCATTCATACATGTCGGTGTTACTAATAATTCTGGTTTTTTCAACAATCTCACCTCTTTTGACTTACTGCTATTCCATCTCCTACAGGAAGGAGTGTTGTATCATATTCTACTTGCTCAAATAACCATTCATTGTAATGACGAATCTTCATAGCTATTTTCCTGGTCCGCTTACTCGCTTCTTCCTCTTTTGCGACAAAACCTTTAAAAAGAACATTGTCTGATATGACAATACCTTGTTTTGATAGGAAAGGAGTATACAACTCAAAGAATTTCTGATACTGTCCCTTTGCAGCATCAATAAATATACAATCATATGGGGCACACTCACCAGCTTGCCCTTGTTGTTCAAGTGCATCTCCATACAAGACATTTATACGATTTGATAACTGAGCTCTCTCAATATATTCAAGTGCTTTCTCATATCTTTCTTTATCACGCTCAATCGTTACAATTTCTACACGTGGCAATTCTTGTGCCATTCGAATCGCAGAATAACCGATTGCTGTTCCAACTTCTAGTATCTTTTTCGGTTGCTTCATCCGAAGTAATGTAAGCATTGTTTCCATTCCAATTAACTCCATAATCGGAACATCATGCTCTTTTGCGAACTTCTCCATCTCAAGAACTAATTCTGTCCTTTTTCCAATCAACCCTTCAACATAGTCCGTAATTTCATTCGAAATAATCACAACATATGCCCCCTTATTTCATTAAATTAACTCTAACAAATAGCAGCTGCTCTAAAAGGAGAAAAAACTAAAAAGTTGAAAGGTACTATTATAATAACGGATAAGAACTTTCACTCATTATATTACACCGCTTAACAATCAACTACGAGTATAAGAAGATTCGTAATAAGGCTGCTGCTCATTCTTCATTGTTTTATTTAATGCCTCAACTGGGAGCTTCACACCTCTGTACGTAATTCTTTTTTATCATTTAAAAGAAAAACACTTTTTAGAACACGCTATTAAGCAGTGTCTTAATATGTTAAATCTAACCTGACTTGTTAGTAACTTGTTAACAGAAAAAGTTCAGTCCAATCGAACTGAACCCGATATATTTTAACATAAGGACAAACGGAATGCGAAACTTTTTCACACTCCCGATATTAAAAACTCGATTTCTAATCCTGTTCTTTATATTGATCCCATTCATGCTTATATTGATTTTTCACATTATTATGTTCATCCAATGTCCTAGTAAAAAGCACTTCTCCATTTGGGCGAGCATAAAAATATAAGTAGTCTGTTTCAGATGGACTTAATGCTGCTTGAATAGATGTTTCTCCAGGACTTGCTATTGGACCTGGCGTTAAACCATTATTTTGATACGTATTGTATGCTGATTTTACTTCTAAATCTTCATAAGTTATTTGCACTGAGTGCTTTCCTAAGGAATATAGAACAGTAGGATCAGTTTGAAGTGGCATACCTAATTCAAGACGATTATAAAATACTGAAGAGATTGTCTCTCTATCAGCTAACTCTGTTGCTTCTTCCTCAATTAACGATGCCATCGTCAAAATTTCATGAACTGAATATGCTCCTTCTGATATAGTATTTTGATACGGTGCAAGCACAGATTCTGTCTTTGAAATCATTTTCTCAATAATTTTCTCTAATGAAGGAGTTTCTTCATAAAATTCATACGTAGCTGGGAATAAATACCCTTCTAACGGATAACGGATTGTCTGATCTAATAATTCATCTGATAATACACTCGGATATAACTCGATTAAATTTTGAATATATGCTTGATCATTTAACTTATTCATGATCTCTTCTTCAGAATAGTCCGTTTTCTTCGAAAGAATACTCGCAATTTCTTCCATATGCCTTCCTTCAGGAATAGTAACTTTAAAAACAGCATCTTTCATAACTTTTCCTGTTTTTAACTTTGCAAGGATTTCATCAATTGTCATTGATGGGCTAAATTCATAATCACCTGCTTGAAAGCCAGTTTCATTACGAAATTTTATATAGTAACGAAAAACTCTTGCATCCTTTATAATATCATTCTCTTCTAAGATATTAGCAATTGCACGAGTTGAGGAACCAATCGGAATTGTTACATTCACAGTTTTTTCACTCGTTGGGTCAATAGGTTCCATGGCGGATTGCAAATAGAAGAAACCTCCAATTCCTCCACCTAGTAAGAGAATTCCTAACACAAGAACAACCGATAAGACAATCTTTCTAACTATGCTCGCCTCTTTCTGTAACTCTTGTAAACGTCTTATTCGATTACCTGTTTCGTTTGAATCATTCGAACTCACACAAACTCCCCCTAACACCTACAATAGATAAATTGAAACTTCCATTATAAAGATCATTCACTATACTATAATGGTCGTTTGTTGTTATAATTTCACATGCCTTATAACACTTAGGTAAGAATTAGAATCACCTAAGTTTATTCATCCCTCTATTATACTATAACTTATCCATTTTTCGATTGTGAATCGATGTAATCATTGTCAAAATACCGTATTTTTTTGTAATATTTAGGTATTTAAACTCACAAAAAAAACAGGGGAAAAATCCCCTGCCGTATTATTCATCTTCTTCTGAGAAAGTATTAAGCATTTCCTCAACCATGTCCCATTCTTCATCCGTATCAATTGGATACAACTGAATATCATCTGGTTGATCACCAGTTTCTTCAAATCGAAAAGCAAATACTTCTACCTCTTCATCACCATCATTCTCTGTTTCAACAGGAACAACAACCATGTAAGATTTCTCAGTTTCATCTACGTCAAACGTAAATAATACTTCAAATAAATGCTCATCTCCATTTTCATCTGGAATAACAATTCTTTCTTTTTCTTCGTTTGCCATTTGTAGTCACCTCTTATTTTTTACTGTCTAAATACCCTTGAAGAATCATTACAGCTGCCATTTTATCAATAACTTTCTTACGTTTCTTACGACTGACATCACCTGTTATAAGGACACGTTCAGCAGCCATCGTAGATAAGCGTTCATCCCACATAATAACTGGAAGATTAAGCTTCTCTTTTAACAGTTCAGCATACTTTTGGCATGCTTCACCTCTGGGACCGATTGTACCGTTCATATTCTTTGGAAGACCAACTAAAATTGTATCTACTCCATATTGCGCAACAAGCTCGTCAATACGCTTGATTCCAGTGTTATGCATATGTTCTTGCATATCTACCTTTATCGTCTCAATACCTTGCGCTGTCCAACCAAGCTCATCACTAACGGCAACACCAATCGTTTTTGTCCCAACATCAAGACCTAGTACTCGCATGCTTACTTTCCTTTCTGGTGTGTCTCTAAGTATGATTTCACAAGATCTTCAATAATTTCATCCCGTTCAAGTTTACGAATGGTATTCCTTGCATCTTTATGTCGAGGAATATAGGCAGGATCACCTGATAATAAATAGCCAACAATTTGGTTGATCGGGTGATATCCTTTTTCTTGAAGTGCATCATGAACGGTTAACAAGACGTCCTTCACATTGGTGTCTATCGGTTCCTCGTGAAAATTAAAATGCATCGTCTTATCAAATTGACTCACGTATTCGACACCTCACATTTCTTTATATGTGAGGAAAGAGAATCGTATTATTCAACCGTTCTCTTTCCTCTTAAATCCATTCTTCTTTTATTGTACATGAATAGTGAACAATTAGGAAACAGATTTAACCCATTCTTTCGCGTATGCTAACGCATCTTGTAACTGTTCTGGGTTTTTACCACCTGCTTGAGCCATATCTGGGCGGCCACCACCACCACCACCACAACGAGTTGCAACTTCTTTGATTAATTTACCAGCATGGAAGCCTTTGTCAATCAAATCTTTCGTAACACCAGCAGATAGATTTACTTTGTCACCACTTACAGAACCAAGAATAACGATACCAGTTCCTAGTTTGTTCTTTAATTCATCGACCATACTACGTAAGTTATTCATATCAGAAGCATCGACCTGCTTAGCTAACAATTTAACGCCGTCAACTTCCTCTACTTCGTTCATAAGGCTGCCTGCTTCAATATTACTTAACTTTGCGGATAATGAATCATTCTCACGTTGCATTTGTTTCATCTCATCATTTAGTGCATCGATACGTGATGGTACATCTTTCAGGTTCGTTTTAAGCTTCTCTGCTGCTTCTTTGAGCACATTTACTTGTTCATTTAATAACTTATACGCAGCTTCCCCTGTTACTGCTTCAATTCGACGAGTACCTGCACCAATTCCTGACTCTGATACGACTTTGAATAGACCAATATTTGCTGTATTTCGAACGTGACAGCCTCCACAAAGCTCTAAGCTATAATCACCTACTCTAACTACTCGTACGACATCCCCATATTTTTCTCCAAACAGTGCCATAGCACCCATTGCTTTCGCTTCATCAATTGATTTACTCATCGTTTCAACTTCAATGCTTGCCCATACTTTCTCATTTACTAACTCTTCGATTTTCTCAAGTTCATCAGGTTTAATTTGTCCAAAATGTGAGAAATCAAAACGAAGGCGATCTGGTGCAACTAGAGAGCCTGCTTGATTTACATGTTCTCCAAGTACATCTTTCAACGCTTGATGTAATAAATGTGTAGCTGTATGGTTTTTCACAATTTTGCTTCGTTTACCTTCCTCTACAATTAGATTCAGTTTTAAACCATTTGTTAATGTGCCTTTTTTAACGATTACATGATGTAAATGCTGACCGTTTGGTGCTTTTTGTACATCTTTTACAGTTAGTTCGATACCTTCACCACTCATCGTCCCTTGGTCAGCAATTTGTCCACCACTTTCGGCATAGAATGGTGTTTGATCTAATATGACTTGTACTTCATCACCTTCTTGCACACTGTCTACATATTCCCTATTTTGCAGGAGAGCAATTACTGTCGCTTCAATATAATTGTTATCGTATCCGACAAATTCACTTTCTTCTTTTAAGTCAGAAAGTACGCCACCTTGAACTTGCATCGATCCATCATCTTTACGAGCTGCACGTGCTCTGTCACGCTGTGCTTGCATTTCACGCTCAAAGCCATCTTTATCAATCGTCATGCTTTCTTCTTCTGCATATTCTTCAGTTAATTCGTATGGGAAACCATATGTATCATACAGTTTGAATGCATCCTCACCTGGAATAACATTGCTATTGTTTAGTTTTGCTTTTTTAATAACCTCTGATAAGATTGCTAACCCTTCATTCAACGTTTCATGGAAACGCTCTTCTTCTGTTTTAATCACACTCTGTATAAAATCTGTTTTCTCTTTCACTTCTGGATAGAAATCTACCATGATCTCTCCAACGATTGGAACGAGTTCAAACATAAATGGGCGATTAATGTTTATTTGTTTCGCATAACGAACGGCACGACGTAGAAGGCGACGCAATACATATCCACGACCTTCATTTGATGGAAGCGCACCATCACTTATTGCGAAAGTGACAGTTCGAATGTGGTCCGCAATAACTTTAAAGGCTACATCCTTTTCTTCAGATTCATTGTACTTTTGCTCTGCTATTTTTTCTGTTGATTGAATAATTGGCATGAATAAGTCTGTATCAAAATTTGTGCGAACATCTTGGATAACTGAAACCATACGTTCCAAACCCATGCCTGTATCAATATTTTTCTTAGGTAGTGGTGTATACGTATCATCTGGATTATGGTTAAATTGTGAGAACACAAGGTTCCAAATTTCAAGATAACGTTCATTTTCTCCACCTGGGAACAACTCAGGGTCTGATAGGTCATTTCCGTACGCTTCTCCACGATCATAGAATATTTCTGTATTAGGACCACTTGGACCTTCACCAATATCCCAGAAGTTACCTTCCAATCGAATGATTCGATCCTCTGGAATACCAATTTCGTTTAACCAAATTTCATATGCTTCTTCATCTTCTGGATGAATCGTAACAGAAAGACGCTCAGCTTCAAATCCGATCCACTTTTCATCGGTTAAAAATTCCCAAGCCCAATGAATCGCTTCTTTTTTGAAATATTCTCCGATAGAGAAGTTACCTAACATTTCAAAAAATGTGTGGTGTCGCGCTGTCTTACCAACATTTTCAATATCATTCGTTCTAATAGATTTTTGGGCATTACAAATGCGTGGATTTTCTGGTGTTACACGACCATCAAAATATTTCTTCAATGTTGCAACACCACTATTAATCCAAAGTAATGTTGGATCTTCATGTGGGACGAGAGATGCACTAGGTTCTACTGCATGTTCTTTTTCTTTAAAGAAATCTAGAAACATTTGTCTTACTTGTGTCGAAGATAATTTCTTCATTCTTACATCCTCCTAATTATTATGAAAAGTATAGTCTTGATTCAACCATAGTTAAAATTACATCCAAATTCTAAAAATCAACACATAAAATAATGAACATTATTAATAATATGTCTCGATTTTTTTCTAAGCTTAACTGCTCGAATTGTGACTTTGTGTTAAAAAACAAAAAACTCCCGCCCCTTATGCAGGGACGAGAGTATATTCTCGCGGTACCACCCTGATTATGAGCTAATCATACGTTGCTCATCATCTCAGTTCCACCATAACGTGGTGGTGACGGCAGGTTTTTGTGCCTGCACTCAGGATTAGCATTCGGTTACTCTTCATCCAGGATTTCTTCCAGCCTAGGAAATCCCTCTCTATATAACAGCAAAAAACTGTCTATGAATGGGCTGTAACGTACTCATTCCCTCTACGTATTCTTCAAAATATATGTATGCCGATATTATAGAAAACTTTTTGATACTTTGTCAATGTTTGCTGAAATGTTCAACTAGATGTAGAACGATAACCTTGACAACAGATAACAATGGTACTGCAATAATAAGACCAATGATACCACCTACTTCACCACCAGCAATCAGTGCGAATATAATAAAAATAGGATGCATATGTAAACTTTTTCCAACGATTATTGGCGACAACAAGTTTCCCTCAAGAAATTGTAACAAAATGATAATTACAACAACTATGATTACCATCTTAATAGACACAGTAAACGCAATAATCAATGCCGGAACCGCACCAATAATAGGTCCAAAATATGGAATGACATTAGTTAAACCAATTAGTATTCCTAAAATAAGTGCATACTTCATTCCTACTAACCAAAAAGCAAGCGTTGCTGCACCACCAATAGCAACACATACAAATAACTGGCCACGAATATATTGACCAAGCGTTTTATTAACATCTCGAAGAACATACCAAAGTGGTTTTCTCCATTTGGTCGGTGTAAGATACCACGCTACTTTTTTTACGAGAGGGTAATCTTTTAACAAATAAAAAACGATAAACGGAATGACTGCTAGAATGAAAAAAGAGTTAATAATTTTTCCAGTACTGTTAAGCAACACCTCGATGATAGATTCAGCACGTTGCTGTACCTTCTGTAAAAACTCGTCTATGCGATCATGTACTCCATCTGGTAGAAAGGCTGTTTGATTATACATGTCCATCAAATATGCTTGGTATGTAGCATGAAATTGAGGGATATTTTTGCTTAAGTCTTTTAATTGTTGAATCATGATAGGTGTTAATTTATATACCCCATATGCAACTCCACCGAAAAATACTAAATAAATAAGTATTACAGCTAGTGGTCGAGGAACGTTACGTCCATGAAGACCTTCAATAATTGGATGAAGCAAATAAGCGATAAAAGCAGAAATAATAAACGGTAATAAAACCTTAATCATCCCTTGCCAAAATGGTTGCCAAATCGGAGTTAACCTTACAACCAAATAAATTATTACAGTGACAAGGACGAGATTTAGAAGCTGGACCAATAGTTGAAACTGCCTTGAATCCCTCATAAAAAAATCCCTCCTACTCATTAGTTTGCATGAGTAAAAAGGATTTTATGCTCAATTCAATTTCGTTAGGCTATTGCGTTAATTGTATTATTACATTTTTAACGCAATGCACGTTTCATTTGCTTACGCACTCGTTTCATCGAACGATTCATTTTCATATTATTATCACTCATCATATAAGCTGCCCCAATACCTGCACCAATGGCAAGCATCGATGTCATCATATTTCTCATTCAATTCACCACCTCGTTAAAGACTACTCTCTTAGCTCTGAACAAGGTTATTGCCTGTTACCTTCATATACATAAAACAAGCTTTTATAAACGATATTCCTAGTTCGGCTTTGAACATCGATTGAATTTCAATAAAATTACATCTCATGGCGCATTTCATCATCAGTAAACAGATCATCTAGTGAGCTTAGCGTCCCATCCTCTTCAACTTGATGCAAAGAAAAGCGACCTTTTGTATATGAAAGCTCAACGAAACAACACCAACAATAATATTGATTTACACCAATTTTTCCTAAGTCCTTACTTTTACAATTAGGGCATATCATTTCAGGGCACTCCTTTATAAACGTTCTTTTCCGTTTCTCACGATTGGAGTTTAATCATGACGGCATCATCACTAATGGAACAAGCGCTTGTATTGAAAAACGTCTGTTTACCCTCTGTTACATCAGCAAAGAAACCGTTCGATACTTCATACCCTGAAATTATTTCCAAATTGTCTTTTACATATACATCAGTAATTAACCCTAACTGGTTACCTTCTGTTGAATAAAGACTTTTACCTATTGTATCTTCAGTCGATTGCCCTTCTAATAACCCCTCTTTTGCTATAGGGAATGAGGTGCCTAATACAACCAAACTGTCTCTTCCAACTGCATTGATTGCTTCCATTGGAATGAAGCGGTCTCGTTTAAAAAAACCCTCTACATCAATAAATACACCTTTAATTTGTCCTGAATCAGTGATACAAAGACTTTCTACAGTTCCTAATTTTTTTCCCGTTTCTTGACTGTGGACAGGCATCCCTTTTATATTTGAGAATGTCCGCAAAGGCTCTCACCTCTTTCGAACAGTCTTAGCTTGTCACTCATCCATGAAGTCATACGGTGAAAGGTTTTCCACATTTTCCTCACTAACTAATTGAGAACTAAAAGCTTCAACTAACTTTTCTGTTAATGTCGTTTGGCGATTTGTATCTTCCGTACGTTCAATTCCCATTTGAAAAGCACTCTCCTCACCACATAAGATGAGAAAATTCTTACTTCGTGTTATCGCTGTATAGATTAAGTTCCTTCTTAACATACGGTAATACCCTCGGACAATAGGTATTACAACAATCGGAAATTCACTACCCTGTGCTTTATGAATTGAACAGCAATAAGCATGAGTAATATTGTTAAGTTCTTGACGTGTATATTGTACTTCTGTTCCATCAAATGAGACGATAACATAGTCTTCCTTATCAACATTTTCTTTTGAATATAAGATGCTTACAATCTCCCCGATATCACCATTAAATACTTGATCCTCTGGTTGATTAACGAGTTGAAGCACTTTATCACCGACACGGAAAACTTTATCAGCGAACTTTAGCTCTCTCCGTTGTTCATTTACTGGATTGAATTCCTGTTGCAATAATTCATTCAAACGCTCAATTCCAGCACTGCCTCGGTACATTGGTGCTAATACTTGTATATCACGTGCTGAATAACCTTTTTTTAAAGCATTCGCACATACTTGTAAAACAACTTCTGCTACTTGATCTTGACTACACGTGAAAAAAGCTCGATCTGATTTTGAAGCAGTTAAATCAGTCGGTACATTTCCTTTTTTTATGGCATGTGCCATCTCAATAATCGATGATCCTTCCGATTGACGATAAATATCAGTTAGTTGAATTGACGGTAAAACTGCTGCTTCAAGTAGGTCCTTTAATACTTGCCCTGGGCCTACTGAAGGCAATTGATCTTCATCTCCTACAAGAATCACTTGTACATCTGAAGGTAATGCTTTGAACAGTTGATTCGCAAGCCAAATATCAACCATTGAAACCTCATCAACAATTAATAACTTACCATTAATCGTCTCGTTTTCATCATGTTCAAAATCCGTACCATTCCAACCAAGTAAACGGTGAATCGTAACAGCAGGTAGACCTGTTGCTTCACTCATTCGTTTCGATGCACGACCTGTTGGAGCGACGAGTATGACAGGAAACGGATTATCCTTATCATAATCGTTAATATCTAGTGAACAACCGTGCAATTCAGCATAGATTTCTACTATCCCTTTTATAACTGTAGTCTTACCTGTACCTGGACCGCCTGTTAACACCATTAGTGGAGAGGAAATCGCCTTTTGGATTGCCTCCTTTTGAGAAGGGGCATATTGAACATGTAATCGTTCCTCTAACTCACCTAATGACTTTAAAAATTCTGATTCAGGAAACTCATCAGCAAATCCAGTTTGTTCGCTTAGCCGTTTCATACTTGAAACAAAACCCTTCTCAGCATAGAAAAGAGTCGGTTCATAAACGCGTGTCTGCTCCGTTACAAGCTTACCTTCTTCTTCAAGCTCTTTTATTTGTACATCTAGATCTTCTTCTGTAATCTGGTGCTCGCCTTTTTTATCAAGCAGTAGTAGTACATCTTCAACTAAGTCTTCTCTTTGTAAATAGACATGGCCTTCTTGAAGACACGTATGTGTTAATGTATAGAGACACCCTGCTTTTAATCTAGAAGGGTGCTTACCTGCAAGTCCAAGTGCCTGTCCAAGCTCATCTGCCTTTGCAAATCCGATACCTTCAATGTCTTCTACAAGCTGATATGGATGATTCTCAATTATCGCTAACGATTGTTGCTTATATGTTTGATATACCTTCATCGATAAGCGAGGTCCAAATCCATAACGAGAGAGCCTCATCATGACTTGCTCTAACCCTTCATGCTCAAGCAACGTTTCATACAAATTCCTTGCCTTTTCTTCTGTTAGCTTTGGAACATCGTCTAATATAGCTGGATTATGTAAAATTTGAGAAACAGCGTTATCACCAACTGTCTCAACGATCATTTCAGCAGTTTTCTTCCCTATCCCTTGAAACAAATCACTCGATAAATACTGAATAACTCCATCTTTCGTGCTTGGAATTTCCTTTCGAAAATGCTCAACTTGATATTGTTTTCCATATTTAGCATGCGTTTGAAAAGTACCATAAAAAGTATAGGTCTCCTCCTGATTTAATAAAGGAAAATAACCATTAATGATCACTTCTTTTTCGTCATAATTCTCATTCGTTTCTCTTATACGAATACGTGCAACAGAATAGAGATTATCTTCATTATGATAGACCATAACGAGAACAGTACCTTTTATAAAATTTTTTTCTTGTTCAAAGGCAAGGGATTGTTGCTCTGGCATATTAATTCTCCTACTTATATGTATTAATGATCCTTTAACATTTCCTCTATTTTCTTCTTACCGTTAGCTGCAAGCATATGATCTGGCTGAATTTCTAAGGCTTTGTTGAACATTTCAAGTGACTTATCAGCATAATCTTTAAACGCATACGCAACACCTAAGTTATAAAAAGCATCAGCATGACCACTATCGAGCTGAACCGTCTTCTCTAATACCGTTAATGCCTCTTCAATTTGATTCGTATAAGCAAGGCTTATTCCATATTGAAAATTTGCATCAACATCATTTGGGTCTAACTCAACTGCGCGTTGGAAATAAGGAAGAGCAAGTTTTGGTTGGTCGAGTTGATACAACGACATCGCTAACATAAAATATGTATCTGCTTCATTTAATCCTTTTTGTAATGCTTGTTGGAACATATCCTTCGCATCTTTAAATTGCTCCATTTTATAAAATACTGTACCAGCACCATAATAAGCTGTCGCCATCTCTCCATCTAATTCTATAGCCTTTTCAAAAAAAGCCACTGCTCGATCATAATCAGCTATTGCAGTTAGAAGATTCCCGAAATTTGTATATGCAACAACATCTTTTGGATTCACTTCAATTGCTTCAGTGAATGCTTTGGCTGCCTCCTCATACTGACCTTCCTGCATATGATGGATACCTTGTTTATTCTTATCTAGCATTTTCACACACCTCTTTTTCAATATTTCTCTACAATAAGTATATCAAAATTCACTGGATAATAGTTACGCCGCATCACAGACAATATGTGATGCGGCGCTATAGATTATACATATGTGATACGTTTATCGTCTTTGTAAACTTCATCAATGGTTGCCCCACCAAGACATTCATCACCATTGTAAAATACAACAGCTTGTCCAGGTGTAATTGCTCGCTCTCGTTCATCAAAAACAACCTTAATTTGATTTTCACCGATTACTTTCACGGTTACACCGCTATCCTTCTGGCGATAACGGAATTTTGCTGTACAAGTAAATTCACTCTCTACAGGATGATCTGACACCCAACTTACATTCGTTGCAAGCAAACTGTCTGAATATAATAATTCATTGTGGAAACTTTGTGCGACGTATAAAATATTTTTTTCTAAGTTCTTACCTACAACAAACCAAGGATCACCGCTTCCACCAATTCCTAGTCCATGACGTTGACCGATTGTATAATACATCAACCCATCATGTTTCCCTTTCACTTCACCATCAAGTGTTTGCATTTCCCCAGGTTGCGCTGGCAGATAGTTACTTAGAAACTCCTTGAAGTTACGCTCTCCAATAAAACAAATTCCTGTACTATCTTTTTTCTTAGCTGTAGCCAGATTTGCTTTTTCTGCTATTTTACGAACTTCTGGCTTTTCTAAGTGACCTAATGGAAACATAACTTTCGAAAGTTGCTCTTGTGTAAGCTGATTCAAAAAGTATGTTTGGTCTTTATTTTCATCATTACCACGTAACATCTTAACTTCACCGTCACGCTCTTCTACTTGTGCATAATGACCTGTTGCCAAATAATCTGCTCCAAGTGTTAGTGCATGATCTAGAAAAGCCTTGAATTTAATTTCTTTATTACACATGACATCAGGATTAGGTGTACGCCCAGCTTTGTATTCGTCAAGGAAATATGTGAATACCTTATCCCAATATTGTTTTTCAAAATTAACCGCATAATATGGAATACCAATTTGATTACATACACGAATCACATCGTTATAGTCTTCCGTAGCAGTACATACACCATTCTCATCTGTATCATCCCAGTTTTTCATGAAGATACCGATAACGTCATAACCTTGCTCTTTCAATAACAGTGCGGCAACTGACGAGTCAACGCCACCTGACATACCAACAACGACGCGTGTATCTTCTGGTGCTTTCTTCATTGTTGCTGCCTCCTATTCTACTTACATTTACATTTTCGTTAATTGTTTCACAATTTTAGCGATCATTTTCCCTGCTCGATTTACTTGCTCATCTGAATTTCCATATCCGAAGCTAAATCGAACTGACCCCGTCGTTTCAGGAGCACCACTACCAAATATAGCAGTTAATACATGTGAGGGTTCAATCGAACCTGCCGTACATGCCGATCCACTTGATGCAGCAATTCCAGCTAGATCAAAGTTCACAAGTAATGCCTCTACATTTGTATTTGGGAAATACACATTTAATACGTGTGCTAAGTTACAGTCAAGGTCTCCATTTACTGTAAAATCCACTTCCTCTTCGCGTAACGTAGCGATCATCGTTTGTTTATATTGTAAATACTGTGCCTGCCGTTCATTAAGCTCAGCTTGTGCTAACTTCGCTGCAAAAGCAAACCCAACAATACCTGGAACATTTTCAGTACCTGCTCGACGTTTCCGCTCTTGTTCACCACCATACAGACGGGGAATAAGCGAGATACCTTTTTGAATATATAAGAAACCTACTCCTTTAGGACCATTTATCTTATGTGCAGATACAGATAAGAGATCAACTTTTAATTGAGTCACATCAATCGGAACAATACCGTATGCTTGAACAGCATCTGTATGGAATACAATCGAATCGGAGTGTGCCTTAATTACTTCCCCAATTTGAGCAAGCGGCTGAATCACACCTATTTCGTTATTTCCATACATAATCGTTACTAAAATCGTGTCATCTCTTAATGCACTTCTTAACTCTTCGATATCCACTAGTCCATTCTGATCAACAGGCAAATATGTTACCTCGAACCCTTCTCGTTCTAATTGCTGACAAGCATGTAAGACAGCATGGTGCTCGATTACTGTCGTAATGATGTGCTTGCCTTTTTGTTTATTAGAATATGCAGCACCAAAAATTGCAAGATTATCTGCTTCTGTGCCACCACTAGTAATAATAATATCATCACTGCTGGCATTGATCGTATTGGCAAGTGTCTCTCTCGCATTATCTAAATAACGACGACTTTCTCGACCAAAATGATGAATACTTGAAGGGTTACCATATACATCAGCAAACAATGGCATCATTTCATCAATCACACTTGGATGTAATGGTGTCGTTGCAGCATGATCTAAATATATCCGTTCCATGTTAATCTCACCTAACTTTTCTTATCATTAAATATAGAACATATAGGCTTCTTGATCTGTATCATCTTCATAATTCGCCAAATCTTCTAATGTCGTTGTATCGAGAACATTTTTTACTGCATCACGAATTTTAATCCACAAATCTCGTTTTGCCGGTTCTTCATCTTCTATTACTTCAACAGGACTAATTGGTCCTTCTAAGATGCGAATAATGTCACCTGCTGTGATACTTTCAGCTTCTTTCGCTAATATATATCCACCATAAGCACCACGAATACTTTTAACAAGACCACCATTTCGTAATGGCGCAATCAATTGCTCTAAATAATGCTCGGAAAGATCATTTTCTTTAGCAATTGATTTAAGAGAAATTGGACCTTCTCCATGTTTTTTTGCAAGTGCCATCATGATCGTTAAACCATAGCGGCCCTTAGTTGAAATTTTCACTTTCTTCACCCCTATTGTTTACGTCGAAACCGTTGCTATTATAGCACGAAACAGACTAAGATGCATTTGACACAACTCACTGTTGGCTAAAGCTATGTTCAACTTTAACTCCTTCATACATCCATTTACTTAGTACTTGACGACATTGTGGTAGTGCAAACCCTACAACTGCTCCAATCGAAATACAGAAAATTATAGTACCTAAAAAAACCGGACCACCTAGTAACCAACCAAAAAAGAGAACGACTACTTCCATTGCAAGTCTAATTTTGGCAACAGACCACCCTGTCATATTAGATAACACTAACATTAAGCTATCACGAGGACCAGCACCACAATCTGCTGCGATATAAATCCCCATTCCATAACCAATTATGAAAATACCACTTATTAACATAATAATTTTACCTAATAAAGTTGATGGCGTCTGTATGAATGGAAGTAATAAATACAAATCAATAAAAACTCCTACTAATAACATGTTTAGCAAAGCTCCTACTTGTGGTAACCTTCTCTCCAACAGTGCTGCGCTACCCAAAATAATAATTCCTACAATAATCGACCACGTACCAATTGTTAACCCTACCTTCATATATAGACCGACATGTAATACATCCCAAGGAGCACTTCCTAAATCTGCTTTTATTAATAAAACAATTCCTAAAGACATGATCAGTAAACCTATAAAAAAGACAACCCACTGACGCTTGTTCACGCTTTGAAACAACACCCTCACCCCATTTACTCATCAATTCAAAAGATTATATCACAGGTCACGAAATTCCGTATATGATCTGCTTACATTTGCTCCCTTTTAAAAATCACGGTACACTCTAGCATAAAGGAGCGATACGTATGTTAAAAAAACCTCTCGCCTTCAGAATGAGACCAAAAAAATTAGATGAAATTATCGGTCAGAAGCATCTCGTTGGAGAAGGAAAAATTTTATTTCGAATGGTAAAGTCTAAACACATTTCATCTATGATTCTATATGGACCACCAGGTATCGGGAAGACATCTATTGCAACGGCAATCGCCGGGAGCACAAACTCAGCTTTCCGTACGTTAAATGCAGTTACTCATAATAAAAAGGATATGCAAGTTGTCGTTGAAGAAGCAAAGATTTCAAATCATATCATTTTAATATTAGATGAAGTACATCGCTTAGATAAAAGTAAGCAAGATTTCTTACTACCACACTTAGAGAGTGGTTTAATTACATTAATTGGCGCGACAACTATGAACCCCTATCACTCAATTAATCCAGCTATTCGTAGTAGATGTCAAATTTTCGAATTAAGACCACTTCAACAAGTTGATATTAAACAAGCGTTAACACGTGCCCTAAACGATGAAAAAAATGGTTTAGGGAAATATACAGTTGTAGATGAGAATAACGCTTTAGACACATTAGCAGAATTGTGTGGAGGAGATGTTCGAAGTGCTTTAAATGCGCTTGAACTAGCTGTTATTTCATCTGATGAAAATGAAGAAGGGGTTATTTCTATATCAAAAGCAACAGTAGAGGAATGTATTCAAAAAAAATCATTTACACATGATAAACAAGGTGATGCACATTATGATGTATTATCAGCTTTTCAAAAATCGATTCGTGGTAGCGATGTAAACGCCTCTTTGCATTATTTAGCTCGGTTAATTGAAGCTGGTGACTTACCTAGTATAAGTAGAAGATTGCTCGTTATTGCTTATGAAGATATTGGTCTAGCCCACCCTCAAGCAGGTCAGCGAACATTAACTGCACTTGAAGCAGCTGAACGCATCGGCTTTCCTGAAGCACGTATACCTCTTGCAAATGCAGTCATTGAATTATGCCTTGCACCGAAATCAAATTCTGCATACATTGCAATTGATGCAGCACTAACTGATTTAAGAACAGGAAAAATTGGTGAAGTTCCTGCACATTTAAAAGATTCCCACTATATTGGAGCGAAGGAGTTAGGGAGAGGTATTAATTACAAATACCCTCATGATTATGAAGGTGGTTGGATTGAGCAACAATATCTACCTACTAATCTGAAAAACAAAATCTATTACGAACCTAAAACAACTGGAAAGTTTGAACAAGGATTAAGTAAGCTGTATGCCAAGTTCCTTAAACGTTCATAAAGTGCAAATCGAACTCGAAACACTCTTGATGCTTTTCTAAATCTCATCTAACCTGCCACGCTTTATCGGTGTGATCGAAGTATTCGTAGATACATAATAAATATTGTAATTAAAGACTATGTATACACCTCTTAAAAATTGGTAAGAATGATAGAAAACAAATGAATAGTTAAAGAGAGGAGCGATTTTGATGAAAATTCGTCAAGATGCATGGTCACATGAAGATGATTTAATATTAGCTGAAACCGTCCTTAGACATATTCGAGAAGGAAGTACACAATTGAAAGCCTTCGAGGAGGTAGGTTCACACTTACACCGTACGTCAGCAGCTTGTGGTTTTCGCTGGAATTCAGAAGTACGACAAAAATATGATCAAGCTGTTGAAATTGCTAAGAAACAGCGCAAAGAAAGACAAAGACTCGAAAACAAACCGATCAGAGCTTTTGAAACAACAGACGTAGAAATGACAGATGACATAAATACAGTTTATTCACCTAATCATAATCAAACACAAAATGAACTGACTGTTGATAAAGCAATCGCATTTCTAATGAGATGGAAAGACGAGGAACATCACCTTTCAAATCAAGAAAAAGAGTATACAACTGTAAAGAATAGGTACGATGCCTTAATTGCAAAAAAAGAAGCATATGAAAAAAAGCTACAGAATCTCTCAGTCAAGCATAAAACGATCCAAGAAGACTATCAAGCACTTGTTGGTATTATGGACAGAGCCAGACAGTTCATATTTCCACCAACAGACCTTCGTGAAGTCACACAAGATCAAGCTTAAAATAGATAAAGTGAAATGCCCGATTGATTAGGTATACCTAATCAATCGGGCATTTTAACGTCAGTCAGTGCTATTTATTTATCATGGCTTACTCTGTCAATTTTTACACCATTAAGAAGTTGTTGCACTACATCAGATGCCATAATTAACCCAGCAGTAGATGGAACAAATGCATTCGAAGATGGTGGTAACTTTGCTTTTCGAATTGCATTTTCATCGTTAGAGCCGACTTTCTCTCGAACATCTTCACGAATGCGAATTGGACTCTCATCAGAGAAAACTACTTTTATCCCTTTTCGAATGCCTTCTTTTCGTAATTTTTGACGAATAACTCTTGCAATTGGATCTGTATGTGTTTTAGAAATATCCGTAATTTGAAAACGAGTTGGATCCATTTTATTAGCTGCACCCATACTTGAGATGATCGGTGTTTTACGTTGTAAACATTGTTTCATAAGATGGATCTTATAGCATATTGTATCAGATGCATCAATAACATAGTCTGGTTCATAAGAGAAAAATTCCTCATACGTTTCATCTGTATAGAACATCTTTAATGAAATCACTTCACACTCAGGATTAATATCTGCGATACGTTCTTTCATTAAATCTGCTTTAGGACGACCTACTGTTGAGAGAAGTGCATGAATTTGACGATTTACATTTGTAATATCAACATCATCTTTGTCTACAAGAATTAGACGACCTACACCACTTCTTGCTAAAGCTTCAGCAGCAAATGAACCAACTCCACCAATTCCAAGTATTGCAACACTGCTATTTTTTAATCGATCTAAACCTTCCTTACCGAAAGCCAGTTCATTTCTAGAAAATTGATGCAACATTTCTTTTCACTCCAACATTCAATATTATTTAAAGGAATCATTACATTGTATTTATTCATTGTATCCGAAAAAAACTATAACATACTTTTAATAAAATTCAACTAAATTCATCGGATTAATAAGACACAATATATCTCTATAGTAATTAAAAATATAATTTATAGCAGGTGATCCAATCCTATAGTGTTGAAATTTTCAATTTCTCACTCTGACTATTACGATTGTACATAACAAAAAGCCCTAAGAGAAAGATATCCCTTAGAGCTGTATGGACTATAGTGTAAGTCCCGCATGTGCCGTCATCATAACCTTTGTTTTGAACCCGCTCTCGGCAGGTGGGTGCCCTGATCCAAGATTTATACTTCCTCTAACGAGAGGCCTGTACGCGACTTGAAAACATTAAGCTCCCGTAGTTATAGCTGTTCGGTCAAAACATCTCGTGGATAACGAACACCTCAGGACTGTTGTTAATTGAATCATAGCATATGGTTATTGTAGGCGCAAGATAAAAGTCCAACTAACAAACATTTTTTTGAAGAAAAAGTTCAAAATTTTGTTCATAAATACGTTTCATAATTACCTATATTATAACCGAACTTGCAGATTCAAATCTAACAACTGATCAGTACTTACTTCTCCAGGTGCTTCTGTTAATAAGCAACTTGCATTTGCAGTTTTAGGGAATGCAATTGTATCACGTAAGTTTGTACGTCCTGCAAGAATCATCACTAAACGGTCTAGACCAAATGCAATTCCAGCATGTGGTGGTGTACCATACTCAAATGCGTCGAGTAAGAATCCAAACTGTTCGCGTGCTTCCTCTTCACTAAAACCTAACATCTTAAACATCTTCTCTTGAATATCACGTTCATAAATACGTAATGAACCGCCACCAAGCTCATAACCATTTAAGACAAGGTCATATGCTTCAGCACGGATTTTCTCAGGGCTTTCATCAAAATATTTAAGATCGTCACGCAATGGCATCGTAAAAGGATGATGTGCTGCAGAATAACGACCAGACTCAGGGTCAAATTCAAGCAACGGCCAATCTGTCACCCAAAGGAAATTGAATTTCGTTTGATCAATAAGGTCAAGTTCTTTACCAAGCTTAACACGCAAAGCTCCTAGACTACTTGCAACAACGTTTTTCGCATCGGCTACAAATAGCAATAAATCTCCTGCTTCTGATCCTAATGTTTGTTGAAGGGCTGCTATTTCTTCTTCACTAAAGAACTTAGCAATTGGACCACTTATACCTTCTGCATCAACCTTCAACCACGCTAATCCTTTTGCACCATATGGTTTTACAAACTCTGTTAGTTTGTCAATGTCTTTACGAGAATAGTTATCTGCTGCACCCTTTACGTTAATTGCTTTAACTTGTTGAGCGCTAGCAAACACTTTGAAGTTCGAATCCTTCACAATCTCTGTTACATCTACAAGTTCCATTTCAAAACGAGTGTCAGGCTTATCAGAACCATATCGTGCCATTGCTTCATCATAAGTCATACGAGGGAACGGTGTTGTAATGTCGATCCCTTTCGAAACACTCATTACACTCGCCATCATACGTTCCATCATGCTAAGAAGTTGCTCTTGATCCATGAAGGAAGTTTCAATATCAACTTGCGTGAATTCAGGCTGACGGTCAGCACGTAAGTCTTCATCACGGAAGCAACGTGCAATTTGATAATATCGATCGAAGCCTGACACCATCAATAACTGTTTGAATAGCTGAGGTGATTGTGGCAATGCATAGAACTTCCCATCATGAACACGACTAGGAACTAGATAATCACGTGCTCCTTCAGGAGTACTTTTCGTAAGCATTGGTGTTTCAACTTCCAAAAATGTTTCTTCATCTAAGAAATCACGAATCGTTTTCGTAACACGGTGGCGTAACTTAAAAGTCTCCTGCATCTCAGAACGGCGAAGGTCAATGTAGCGATACTTCAATCGTAATTCTTCTGATACATCCTCATCATCAACTAAAAATGGCGTTGTTTTCGCCTTATTTAAGATTGTTACTTCATCTGCATGAACTTCAATTTTTCCCGTCGAGATCTTCTCGTTATACGTTTTCTCATCACGAGCAAATACTTCCCCTTTGATATCAAGTACAAATTCGCTGCGAATAGTTTCAGCGATTTCCAATGCTTCCTTCGATACTTCAGGGTTAAACACAACTTGAACTAGACCAGTACGATCACGTAAGTCAAGAAATATTAAACCACCTAAGTCACGGCGTTTTTGAACCCAACCTTTTAGTTGAACCTTTTCTCCAACATTGGTTTCCCTTACTTCTCCACAATAATGTGTTCTACCATATGCGTTTGACATGTTCATTTCCCCCTTATTTATTGAGTTACCTTCTTCATGTATTCGATGAACTTATCAAGAGCAATCTGTTCTTGTTCACCTGTTTCCATATGTTTCACATTTATCACTTGCTGTTCCAACTCAGTATCACCTAGTACTGCCGTATATGTTGCTTGAAGACGATTCGCAGATTTAAACTGAGCTTTCATCTTCTTACCTTGATAATCTTTCTCTGCATGAATACCGTTCTGACGTAATTCATTTAACAGTTGAACTGCTTTCAATTCCGCTTCTGGTCCCATCGCAACTACATAACAGTCAATGCCTTCTTGCGTTGGATAGGATGTATTTTCAGCTTGAAGAGCCATGACAACACGTTCAATCCCAAATCCAAACCCAATACCTGGTGTTTCGGGCCCTCCGATATCTTCAACTAAGCCATTATAACGACCACCACCAGCCAATGTTGTTATCGCTCCAAATCCTTCAGCTTCACTCATAATTTCAAATGTTGTGTGATTATAATAATCTAAACCACGAACAAGGGTTGAGTCGACTTCAAATTGAATTCCCATAGCTGTTAAATAAGCTTTAACTTTTTCAAAGTAAGCGTGAGACTCCTCATTAAGAAACTCAAGAATTGCTGGTGCAGTTCCCATTAATTCATGGTCACGATCTTTTTTGCAATCAAGAATGCGTAGCGGGTTTTTTTCTAACCTTCCTTGGCAATCTGAACAAAACTCTCCGATGCGTGGTTTAAAGTGTTCAACCAACGCATCTCGATGCGCTGTACGACTTTCATTATCACCAAGACTATTAATAACAAGCTTTAACTTTTTTAATCCAAGCTTCGAATAGATGTTGATTGCTAGAGCCAAAACTTCGGCATCTAATGCTGGATCATTACTACCTAATGCCTCTACTCCAAATTGATGGAATTGACGCATTCGCCCTGCTTGTGGTCGTTCATAACGGAACATTGGTCCGATATAATACAATTTCGTCGGTTGTGTTGGCTGTCCATATAATTTGTTTTCAACAAATGCACGAACAGTTGAAGCTGTACCTTCTGGACGAAGTGTAATACTACGATCACCACGATCTTTAAATGTATACATCTCCTTTTGAACGATATCTGTCGTATCACCAACACCTCGTTGGAATAACTCAGTATGTTCAAAAATAGGCGTTCTCACTTCTTTATATTGGTACGTACTACATACTTCACGAACTATCTTTTCTATATATTGCCAAACTTCTACATCACCTGGCAAAATATCTTGTGTTCCGCGTGGAATTTGTATTGCCATACTTGTTTCCTCCTTGCTTACTATACCTTTAAAATGTTTCGGAAATAAAAAAACTCCCATCCCTTCTTTACTAAAAAAGAAGGGACGAGAGTTACCCGCGGTGCCACCCTAATTAAAGCAATTTACCATTGCTTTCAGCTCAATCAGTTAACGCCTGACTACGTTCTACTCCTAGTAAGTAATATACTGTTCAGAGAGAAACCTCCAGAGTGTTCGTTCATTAAGTCATCGTGTAGAATGCTTCCAGCCAAGGCACTCTTCTCTGTCCACTTGTTTTCTTAATTACTTTTCTCTATCACTGGTTCACCGGTTCATTAGTTCCGATCTTCATTTAATTTCTCTTTATGTTACGAATGATTTCACTTCTTGTCAAGTTGAAAATGCCTCATGAGTTTCATGTTTTTTTGTGGTAAAATTAACATCGGTTTGTTAAATCTTTAAATTGTTTAAAAGCATTGCTACTTATGCCACTTTCTTCTATAACATTTGGCAACCAAGGATGGTCATCACGCTCACCTTTTTCACGAAAATGGGTTTGATTCATTTGATGAACTGGTGATCCACTTCTCATCATTTTTCCATTTGAACGCATGTTATCTGTCCTTTCTCATTTTATCAATTACTTTTAGCATGTCCAAAATGAGAAAAATTTTTCAAAATAACGAGGATTTCACTAGAATAAACTCGAAATTAATCGAACAGGAACCTCTGTCCACTCAATAATGACAACTTACATTCAAAAAAATGGATATCGAGAACAAAGGGGGAGTTCGCTTGTTAAGGCGACACATTTCACTTAGCTTAATACTTACACTATTGCTTTCTATCTTTTCATTATCAATTAATCAAACATACGCACAGCAAGTTACTATTATTTCTGACTCTGTTATTGTAAGAGATGCACCAAACATCGGTGGTAAAGTTCTTACAGAAATAGAAAAGGGCAATACATTTGAACTCATTGATCAACAAAACGATTGGTCTAAAATAAAATTAAATAACGGTACAAGTGGCTGGATCGCTTCTTGGTTATTAGAAACAATCGATAATACTGCTTCTGCAAATCAAAATAACGTGGAAAAAGATACAGAATTAGTAATAGAGAAAGAGAAAGAAAAAGTATCGACTTCAGAATATGTAATAAGTACCGTAGATAACCTTCGTGTTCGTAACGGACCTGGCTTAGATTACGAATCTCTAGGTTACATGGATAAAAACAAAAATTATACAAAAGTTTCCGAACAAGGTGATTGGACTAAAATTCAATATAACGACACTACTGGTTGGGCTGCTTCACGTTATTTAACAGCAAGTAATAACAATAATCCACAATCTGAATCGGTAGAGGAACCTGAAGAAAAAACAGTAACTGTAATAGTTCCCATCCTTAACATCCGTCAATCAGCTAATACAACTAGTGATATAGTTGGACAGTTGAAAGAAGGTGAAATAGTCCAAGTAATTCAACAGACTGATGAATGGTTGCAAGTGAAAACCGAAAACAAAACGGGTTGGGTAGCAGCAGAATTTACAACCGAAAAACAAACCGCTCCAATAGAAATTGAACAAAAATGGGTAACAGTTAACGTAGATTCGTTAAACATTCGAAAACAACCATCAACAACAAGTGAGATTGTTGGTAAAGTGACAATAAATGACATACTTGCAGTTAACGAGAAACAAGATGAATGGTACGAATTAGTTGGCGATCAAAAAGGGTGGATAAACGCATCATTTGTCTCAGAAACAAATGAACAAACAGCACTCTCTACTGAGAAAAAACAAGTTGTTACGGCAACAATTTTGAATGTCCGTAAAGAACCTTCACTAGATTCACCAATTATTGGGAAGTTTATAGAGTCTGAGCAAGTAAGTGTTCTAGTTGAACAAGACAAATGGAGTAAAGTTAAAACAGAAAATGGGACAGGCTGGGTCTATAACGAATACCTAGTAGACCTCTCTTCTATAGAACCTATTGAAGCTGAGACGATAACGATATTAAACGAAGGAACAAACTTAAGAAGTGAACCTTCATTAACAGGGAAAATCGTTGGAAATGCTTCGAAGGGCACTACATATCAGGCAATCAAACATGATCGAGATTGGTATGAAATTAAGATTACAAATGGGAAAAAAGCCTATGTTGCTTCATGGATAGTCGCTACAAACTTGAAACCGAAAAATGACCAATCTAATCCGCTAAACGGGAAAGTAATTGTCATTGACCCAGGTCATGGTGGAGATGATAGTGGAACTACAGGCTTTACTGGAACAGAAGAAAAAGACTTAACATTAAAAACAGCGTTAGCCTTAGCAGAGAAATTAAAACAGTCGAACGCTCAAGTGATTCTCACTCGTAAAGACGATCGGAAACTTACATTGAAATATCGAGTTAGTATCTCGCACCATTACGAAGCAGATGCCTTCGTTAGCCTTCATTATGATAGTGTCCGTGATACAAGTGTGAACGGAGTAGGGTCGTTTTATTATAATAAACAAAAGGATTATCCTCTCGCTTCGGCGATCCATAAACAATTAATTACACAGACGAAACGAAAAGATCGTACAGCAAAATTTGGAGATCTACACGTAGTGCGTGAAAATTATCAACCCGCTGCATTAATCGAGCTTGGTTTCCTATCAAATGCAAATGAGGAAGCTCTTGTGAATACATCACAATATCAGGAACAAGCTGTACAAGCGATCTATGATGGGCTTGTCGATTATTTTAAACATTCATAAGTAGATAGGAATAGTTTTTGAAGCTCGACACTTCTACTCTATTGCTCGCTAATAAAAGACCCCCTGCTCAAAATGTTTGAGCAGGGGGTTCGTTTTAAATTATCTTGAACATGATTCTACACCAGAAACAAGCGTATTTCTATATAATTTTTCCATTTTCACTTTCAATTATAATCGTTACAGGACCATCATTTGTAAAAGAGACATCCATCATCGCACCGAAACGCCCTGTCTCAACACGAATTCCCTTTTCCCTTAACTGATGATTGAATTGTTCATACATCTCATTTGCGAAGTCCGGTTTAGCTGCAGCCATAAAATTAGGTCGTCTACCTTTTCTCGTATCTGCATATAGAGTGAACTGAGACACAGAAAGGACACCACCGTTTACATCTAACAGAGAAAGATTCATCTTCCCATCTTCATCTTCAAAGATACGTAAATTGGCAATTTTGTCTGCTACATTTATAAGATCTTCAACAGTATCATCATGTGTAATTCCTACGAGTAACATTAGACCTTGATCAAGGCTACCAACTGTTTCTCCATCAACAATTACTTTTGCTTCCTTCGCACGTTGAACAACAACTTTCATTTTCTTAAATCCTCCAACTACATTATCCTGCATGAATTGATACGCAAATCTTCACTTCATTACTGTACAAATCTACTGATGTGTACATAAGGAATAAACATACACATAAATAGAACCTTAACATTATTGTGTAATTCGTCTCACCGTGTATACGTCAGGTATTTGTTTAATCCGATCTGCAACCTTCTGTAAATGACTTATGTTATGAATAGATAATGTCATATGAATTAACGCCATCTTATCACGATCCGTTCGTCCAGATACAGCAGTAATACTTGTATTCGTATTATTCACAACATGTAATACTTCGTTCAGTAAACCATTGCGATCAAAGCCCGTAATTTCTATATCGACATTGTAGGACTTCGTTTCTTTGCCACTACCTTCCCACTCAACCTCAAGAAGTCTTTGCTTGGCTTCCTCATTATTAACATTCGCACAGTCTGTTCTGTGCACCGAAACACCGCGACCTTTAGTAATATACCCGACAATATCATCTCCAGGAACGGGGTTACAACACTTGGAAAGACGTACGAGTAAGTTACTTACTCCTTTTACGTGTACACCTGTATCCGTTCGTTTAAGTGGTGTACGCTTCGCCTCAGAAATCACTTCTTCAATGACATTTTCCAAATCTACATCTCGCTGATTACGTATTTTCTCTGTCAATCGAGTAGCAATTTGGGCTGCAGTTATACCATTGTAGCCGACTGCTGCATACATATCCTCTTCATTGGAAAAATGAAACTTCTCGACAACACGTTTAATGTTCTCAGTAGTTAATACTTCATTTGGCTCAATTTCATGACGTCTGATTTCTTTATCAACAAGCTCCTTACCTTTCGCAACATTCTCATCTCTACGTTGTTTTTTGAAATATTGTCGAATCTTATTCTTCGCTTGCGATGTTTGACTTAATTTAAGCCAATCTTGACTCGGACCATATGAATGTTTTGAGGTCAAAATCTCGACTATATCACCTGTACATAACTTATAATCGAGTGGAACCATTTTGCCGTTTACCTTTGAGCCAATTGTTTTATTACCTACTTCTGTGTGAACTCGATAAGCAAAATCAATAGGAACGGAACCTTTTGGTAGTTCAAAGACATCACCTTTAGGCGTGAAGACAAACACCATGTCAGAGAATAGGTCGATTTTCAATGACTCCATAAACTCTTCCGCGTCATTTGTATCATTTTGCCATTCTAATATTTCACGGAACCAGCTCATCTTTTCTTGAAGGCTTGCTTGGTTCTCATTAAGTTTCTTTCCTTCTTTATAGGCCCAATGTGCCGCAACACCATACTCAGCAACTTCATGCATCTCGTGTGTTCGAATTTGTACCTCAAGCGGATCTCCTTTTGGACCGATCACAGTCGTATGCAAAGATTGATACATGTTTGCCTTTGGCATAGCTATATAATCCTTAAATCGACCTGGCATTGGTTTCCAACATGTGTGGATAATTCCTAACGCAGCGTAACAATCTTTAATGCTATCAACATGTACCCGAACAGCAAGTAAGTCATAAATTTCATTGAATTGTTTATTTTGTAATGCCATTTTGCGATAAATACTATATATATGCTTTGGCCTACCTGAAATTTCAGCCTCTACATGTACACTCTCTAATCGTGAATCTATTTCGTTGATTACTTCTTGAACATACTGTTCACGTTCATTTCGCTTATTTTTCATCAAATTTACAATACGATAATATTGCTGAGGATTTAAATAACGTAAAGCTGTATCCTCTAATTCCCATTTTATCGTTGATATACCTAAACGATGAGCTAGAGGAGCAAAAATCTCCAACGTTTCATTCGAGATTCTCCGTTGTTTTTCTGGTGGGAGATGTTTCAACGTACGCATATTGTGTAAACGGTCTGCCAGTTTGATGAGAATGACACGAATGTCTTGTGCCATCGCAACGAACATTTTACGATGGTTCTCAGCTTGTTGCGCTTCCTTTGACTTATATTTAATCTTCCCAAGCTTCGTAACACCATCAACAAGCATGGCAGCCTCTTTATTAAATGCCTTCTCAATATCTTCAAGTGTATAGTCGGTATCTTCGACAACATCATGAAGAAAGCCAGCAGCAACCGTTACAGGATCAAGTCTCAGTTCTGCCAATATACCTGCCACTTGAATAGGGTGGATAATATAAGGCTCTCCTGATTTTCGATATTGTTCACGATGCGCTGTTGCAGCAAACTTATAGGCTTCTTCAACAAATAATGTATCTTCTTCAGACAAATATTCCCGAACAAGATCAATTACTTGTTCAGCTGTTAACACCCTATCTTTAGCCATTGTATCACCTAAAATGATTTGATTAGATTTTGCTTTTATTATCTTGAAAAAAACGGACAATGTAAAGGACTAAAATCATACAATATAATTATACGTTATCGTAAATGTTCAAAAATGCAAACAAAGAGTACCCCTTTTCGTAAAAAGAGCACTCTTTAAGATTAAGATATTCCAGAAATTAGTATTCCATTAATGTTAACACATCATAACCTTTAAGTTTATCACGACCATTTAAATATGTTAATTCAATTAAAAAGGCTAGTCCTACAACAATACCACCAAGTTGCTCAACAAGTTTGATTGTTGCTTCCATTGTACCTCCAGTTGCAAGTAGGTCGTCTGTAATTAAAACACGTTGTCCAGGCTTGATTGCGTCTTTATGCATCGTTAATACGTCTTTGCCGTATTCTAGACCATAATCTTGTTTTATCACTTCACGTGGTAATTTTCCTGGCTTACGAACAGGTGCAAATCCGATTTCTAGCGAATATGACACCGGGCAACCCACAATAAATCCACGCGCCTCAGGGCCAACAATAAGATCTACTTCTTGTTTTTTTGCATATTCAACAATCTCATCTACTGCACTTTTATATGCTGTTCCATTATCCATCAATGTTGTGATATCTTTAAATCTGACGCCCTCTTTCGGCCAATCTTCTACAATTGTTATATACTTCTTATAATCCATTACAATACTTCCTCCTCTAACTTCAAGCCAACTTCACACATTTCTTCAAATGATTTTCGCAATGATTCATATGAAGAATAGACAAAGTCATTTTCTAGTGTCATCTGTTCCTTCTTTTGCTGATACTTTATTGAATCTGCAATATCTTTCTTAGTAGGTTTTTCCATTAAATAAACTAGACCATTTTCTATTCTAGCAAAATTAAGCTCAAAAAACACCTCTGACATAAAATAAATCATATCTGTCGGCCAGCCTTTTCTCTTCGCTAGTAATGGAGCATGCTTGTCTAACTGAAATGGCTGTTGCTTTAATAAAAACCCATAATACCATTTAAAATGATCTCTTGATGGTAACATGCTGAAATAATGATCATCTTCATGATCTAATACAGCATAAATCCTCTCGGGTGCTCCATCTGCGAATATAGTTTTTAGCTGCTCTTTTCTTAATGGCAAGTCAATTAATACGACATACTTATCTGTAACATCAATCTTTCCCTTGTGTATTTCAAGGTCGATAATACTCTCTTGGAACGCATTCAACTTCAAGCGTTGAATTGATTTACTACGAAAGGTTAAAATCATTAATTTATTAATAGGAATCGATTGAAGTTGCTTATCAATATTCTTTTTTCCTCGTAAATCAAAAAGCTGCCAATCTGTAATTTCTACATCTTGAATCATAATCTGTGGTTTTCTTAATCCGTTCCATTCGTTAATCGATAGTTCTCCATACCACGAAATACGCGAGGTAGGTGAAATCTCATCATACAAATAACCAAGACCGAAGCCAATTCCATCCAAAGTACCATTACTGCTATCAATTCCTACTTTCAAATGGTTCTGATCGCTACCAATACGGCGGATTAGTTTCAAATTGGAATCTTGAAGCATAACTTTAGGCTTTGGATTTGCCATTCCAAACGGTGCTAGTTTATTAAATTGCTCAATTACATCTAAATTAATATCATCTGCATTACAAACAATATCAATATAATCAATCGGAGTGAAGTCTTCATCAGATAATATCTGCTTTGCAAATTGGTTTAACCTTCTATGAAATTCATCAATATGTTCAGTACGAATTGTCATTCCCGCTGCCATTGGATGTCCACCAAATCCTACTAATAAATCTGAACACTGTACTAGGTTGTCATACATATGAAAACCTGTAATGCTTCGTGCTGAGCCTTTAGCTTCTCCTTTTTCCTCATCAATAGATAAGACGATCGTAGGCCGGTAGAAGCGATCAACAAGTCTTGAAGCAACAATACCTATAACACCTGCATTCCAACCTTCACGAGCAATGACAATAACTGCTGGGTCCTCTTGCTCCATTAACTGTTCAACCTCTTGGACAGCCTCTTCAGTCATAACCTGAACGACTTGTTGACGTTCTTTATTGAATTTATCTACTTGCTTAGCAAGAAATGTCGCTTCCTCATCATCATCAGTCATGAATAAATGAACAGCAGGCGTAGCATCACTCATACGACCGACAGCATTAATTCTCGGACCTAAACCAAAACCCACTGTCTCTTCTGTAATTGGCTGATCATGTAAACTTGCTTGACGTAATAAAGCTCGTAAACCAACATTTGTTGTAGTTGAAATTTGACGTAAACCTTTTACAGCAATCAATCGATTCTCATCTACTAATGGTACGAGATCTGCAATTGTACCTATTGCTGCAAAAACAAGCAAATGCTCTGGAAGATACCCCAACAATGCATGGGCAGTTTTTAATGCGACCCCTGCTCCTGCTAATTCTCCACAAGGGTAGTGATTTTCTCCAACTCTTGGATGGATAATTGCATAAGCTTGTGGCATTTCTGCTGGTGGTTCATGATGATCCGTTATAATAAGGTCCAACCCTAGCTCCTTGGCAACAGCTGCTTCGTGTGTTGCTGAAATGCCTGTATCTACGGTTACAATTAAACTAACTCCATCTTGCTTTGCTTTACGAAAAGCTGGTTCATTCGGTCCATAACCTTCAGTAAATCGATTAGGAATGTAGAAATCAACATTTGCGTTAAGCTCAAGTAATGCTTTTATCATAATCGTTGTACTCGTTACACCGTCAGCATCATAGTCCCCAAAAACGAGTATTTTTTCACCATTTGAAATGGCACGATGAATTCTCTCAACTGCAACATCCATCGATTCTATAAGAAATGGGTCATAAAATGTTTGTGAGTCAACGTGAATAAACTGTTCAGCTTCTTCAACCGTTTCAATTCCCCTTGTAGCTAACAATTTTGCGACAAGTGGTGAAACATGCAATTCTGCTTCAATTGATTGTGCTAATGCTTCTGAATATGATTTCTTCTTCCAACGGGTTTTTGCAGTTAACATATTAAAAACACCCCTCAACTTATTTATTATACAAAATTGGTTGAGGGATGGTAAACTGATTTAACCATATGTCATCAGAAATAAATATTCCAATTATGTTGATCATTCACTTTTATTTGTTTATTAAATGTAATCATTAGTAAGGGATGAAAGAAAGTTCGTGCTGATGAGTGTGTTACTTGATAGTATGATCTTTTTCTGAATGTTCACCATGTAAACTAAAACCTAAATTTTCACCAGTCTTTTGTTCATTTTCTTCACTTTCTAATCGTATAACCTTTTCTTCTAACTGAGTTTTCTCTCGGTGAAGAAGTTTTACTTGGCGTTGCACCTTATACAAGCGTATTAACCCAGTAGAACCAATAATTAGTCCCCCAAGTAATGCAGAACATAAAATCACTAAAACTAATGGCCATTCAGCTGTGCCAAATGCATAATTTACAGTAACCGATTCAACATTAATGACAGCAAACACCGCAACAATCAAAGCAAAAACTAACGCCAATAACAAATTCCACTGTACCTTCACCGATTCCACCCCTTTCTCATTGTCTTAATAACCGAACTCTTCATTGCATTATGTACTTTCCTTCTCTAGATTATATGGATTAATATGAACCATTACATCTTGAACATTTGGTTCATTAAGAAGTTGTTCCTTGACACATTTGCCAATGTAATGGCCTTCTTCAACTGTAATAAACGGATCAACTGCGATTTTTATGTCAACGATTACATAATGACCATGCTCTCTTGCTAATAATTCATTAATCTCTCTGACACCGTCAACTCCATTCACAACGTCTCTTAACCGTTTAATTTCCTCTTCCTCATGCAGAACGTGATCTAACGTATTATGAATTGACTCCGCTCCTAGTTTCCATGCCATCCTTATAACTAAACCTGCGACAAATATTCCAGCAACTGGGTCAGCATAAACTAACCAATCTATCCCAACCCTTCCTCCAACCATTGCAGCAACAATTCCTACTAACGCTGCAAGTGAAGAATAAACATCAGAGCGATGTTCGTATGCATTTACGATAATTGCATCACTTTTTATCTTTTTACCTAAACGAAACTTATATTGAAACATAGCTTCTTTTATGAAAATTGATAATAAAACCCCATATACTGCTGCCATAGAAGGAGCGACAATATCTTTAAAGAAAGACTTATAAGAGGTGAGCGCAATCTCGATCCCAACAACAAACAACAGAACTGCAACGATAATCGCTGCTATAGATTCTGCTTTCCCATGACCATATGGATGATCTTCATCAGGAGGCTGTTTCGCAGCTCTTAAACCAATAAAAACCGCCAAAGACCCAACTACATCAGAAAACGAATGAGCTGCATCAGCAATTAATGCACGACTATTCCCAATTGTACCTAGTATCACCTTAATTATTGCTAATACAATATTTCCAATAATTCCAACCATCGCTGCAAACTCAGCCTTTTTAAATCGTTCTTCCTTATGCACATGCTCACCAACCTTTAGATGCATAAACGTTAATTTTAATTACAATTACCTACTTTTAAAAAATGGTTTAATTTTCTCACACTTCTATACTAACCATATTATTCTAAACTACTTTAACATAGATTATTATTTGTAAATCAATAAGTCAATTTGGAGTAGTAAATTTTGTAAATACTTATTAAAATTTCTTATTAACAAAACAACAGCTGTAGCTTTTTGCGCTACAGCTGTTGTTAATTACTTATACTTGTGCTTCAGGTTTTGGTTGATCACTTTTTTCTTTTCTTAATGGTTTGAAGCCATTTTTCTTTAATTGCTTATGCTTCCACGTTAACCACAGCTGTGCTGCGATGAAAAGAGAAGAATATGTTCCAGCAACTAAACCGATAAGAAGTGCAAAGGAGAAACCTCTAATCGATTCACTACCAAAGATTAGCAATGCACCCGCTGCAAACATAACTGTTAAGATCGTATTAATCGAACGAGCCAACGTTTGAAGTAAACTTCTGTTTACAACTTCTGCTAAATCTTCGTATGATTTAATACGTTTTTTAAGTTGTAAATTTTCACGAATTCGATCAAATGTAACGATCGTATCATTAATTGAGTAACCAACTATCGTTAAGACAGCGGCGATGAAGGTAATATCAACCTCAAACTGAAGTAAACTGAACGCTGCAATAATAAAGAATGCATCATGTAACAATGCTACGATAGCTGCCAATGCAAAGTAGAATTCAAATCGAATCGTAACGTAAATGATAATACCTACTGATGCAATCATAACAGCGATAAACGCATTTCTTGCAAGCTCTTTTCCTACTGTTGGTGATACGGTACTTACACTTGGTTCTGCACCATATTCGTTATTGAAGTGTGTTTTTAAATTGGCGATTTCTCCCTTATCTAATACACCAACAAAGCTTGCTACACCAATCTCATTATCAGTACCTGAAATCAATACTTCGTTCGGTTCTAAATCAACCGCTTCAAAGCTAGATTGTACTTGTTCGGCATTAAGTGGTTGGTTAGCTAACACTTCAACACGTGTACCACTTGCAAAATCAATCCCTAGATTTAAACCTATTGTCAATAGCAATCCTACGCCAACGATTACCATAGATATTGAAAAACCGAAAAACTTTTTACGGTGTTTAATAAGGTCTAAGCTTTTAAATCGTTCACTAATTGGTGCACTATCAAGTCCTTCTGAAATATCATGAACTTCACTTTCTTTCACACCAAAGTAACTTAACTTTTTATTTAGTATACGACTGTTTATCCATAGTCCTAATAATAAGCGCGTACCATATACTGCTGTAATAAAACTTAACAGGATACTTATAATCAACATCGTTGCAAAACCTTTTACTGAGCTCGTTCCATATATAAAGAGCACGGTTGCTGCAAGGATCGTTGTAATGTTCGCATCTAAGATTGTCGCTAACGATCTGCGATTACCTGCGCGGAAAGCAGACATAACCGATTTTCCGACTTTTAATTCTTCTTTTAACCGTTCATATGTGATGATATTAGCATCTACTGCCATCCCGACACCGAGAATAATTGCCGCAATACCAGGCAACGTGAGAACACCATTCATCCAATCAAATACTTGTAAGATTAAGAAGATATAAACGGACAGTGTAATAACCGCAATGAAACCAGGTAAACGATAATAGAAAAGCATAAACAAGAAAATAAGTGCAATTCCAATTAAACCAGCATAGACCGTTTTCTCAAGTGCCTTCTCACCAAATTGAGCACCTACTGATGTCGAATAGATTTCCTTCAATTCAACTGGAAGTGATCCTGCGTTTAAGAGGTCTGCAAGTTGCTTCGCTTCTTCAACAGTGAAGTTACCAGATATCATAATATTTGTCGTGTTTAATACTTGGTTTACACTCGCAACTGAGATGATTTTATCATTTTCTGGGTACTGTTCGTAAGAATCAACTTCTTCATCATAATCAAGCCACGTCACCATGAGGTTATTAGGAGCAAGCGAGAGAATGTGCTCTGTTGCATCACCAAAGTCACTTGCATTTTTAGCTGTTAGAGTAACAATCGGCTGATTGTTTTCATTAAATGATTGAGCAGCCCCACCTTCTTCTAGCTGAGTACCATCTAGTACAAGGTTATCTTGAACATCATGAAAGGAAATTTTTGCTTGTGTTGATAAAATTTCACGAGCTTCATTTTGATTTTCAACACCTGCTAATTGAACACGAATTCGATTATCGCCTTCAATTTGAATGCTTGGCTCATTTACACCGAGTACATTGACACGTTTATTCAATGCACTAACTGTACTTAAGAGCAATTCTTTGTCTACAACTTGTCCTTCCTCAACAGGTTCTACTTCATATAAGACCTCAAAACCACCTTGTAAGTCTAGGCCTAACTTAATATTCTTTGCAACACCTTCAATGGTTGTTCCAATTGTACCTCCTAGTAAAAGGACAATAAGAAAAAAGGCAATAATCCGCCCTTTCTTCACCATAGTCAAGTTCCTCCTTCATTTTCCCATATGTACCAACGAATTGAACCTTACCTGCTTCCAATCCATTTAGTTGCGAAGATAGAATCCGTTATAACGCAAAGTACTCGCCTATTCACAAACAGCTTAAGGCGAGTTAATGAGAAGGTTGCTTTTACAAATTGACCAATGACATCAAGCATTCGGCGGTTGATGCTATCTCCTCAAAATGTTACATTCTCTTGCCTTTTACTATAAACGGAAGCCATTATTCTATATTATGGGGTTATCTACATTCCTTACCATTCTATAATCCAATATACATATTATAGTGATAGAAGTTTTTAAAAGTCAATTTTCGGAATATTCTTATAACTATTTAATTTCTTCTATTGTTGTCTATTTTCTTCAAATTCAGCAAACCAATCATTGTTCTTATAATTTTCTTGTGTGATAAAGCTCATATATTCATGAACAGTTAATGTCATGATATCACTTACCATTTGATATAATCGAATTTGATCAATTTTCTTCCATCGCTTCTTCTTCAAACATTTCCATATTTCTTCTTCAGTAGCTTTCGTATAACCATGATGATGAAGCTCTTCTACTTTACTTCTAAGCGCTGGCTCAACCTGATGATAGTAAGTATCCACTTCATGTGGGTTAAACAAATCTATACTCATATAAAAACCTCCGCCTATCAAAAATAAAAATACTTCAATCACACCTCAACCTTGCTTTTCTTTATAAAAATTAAAACGCGGAATACGATAACAGACCGATCATAAGACCAGCAATAAAGATCCCGGTTGTAATTGCAATAACTGCATAACGAAAACGAATTGAGAATATTGTAGCTGCCACACATGCTATATATGCACCTGTTGTTGGGATTGGTACAGCTGTGAATAAGACCAAACCAACTGCTCCGTATTTCTCAACATTACCACTTTTCTTCAGAGTTCTATTGTAGAGCCAATTATATAATTTCCCGTACCAATTAAATCGCAGCATCCAATTACTTAAAGGTTGAAACAACAATAATAACGGAATAATCGGAAGGAAATTTCCAAATAAACTTAAGGAGAAAGACTTCCAAAATGAGAATTCATAAAAACCATATGCAAGTGGTAATCCTCCACGCAACTCCAAAATCGGCATTGCCGAAACAATAATGACGATCAATTCAGGAGGTAAAAAACCAAAATTATTAATGACAAAATCTGTTAACTTCTCTTTCAACCCCTCGCACTCCTCTTTCTACTAATATCTTATTTTACCTAGTTCTGTTCCTTCTAATCGAAAGTAAATCTTTCATCAGTTGAATCCCCCTCACTCCGCGCCTATTGTAAGGAGAATCTATGAGTTATTCACTGACAATTGATAAACCATCATGAGCTTGTCATGCTTGCCCACCTTATTAGCATATAGATAATTGTAACGGATATCCATCTTTTTTTGAAGGCAGGGGGAAACGATGACGAAGCAATCTTTTTTAAAAGGCACACTTATCTTAATGACAGCGGGATTGATCACCCGCTTTCTCGGTTTTATAAACCGAATTGTTGTGGCTCGTATAATGGGAGAAGAAGGTGTTGGCCTATATATGATGGCTGTACCGACATTAATCCTTACTATTACGTTAACCCAAATGGGATTACCAGTCGCAATCTCAAAATTAGTTGCAGAAGCAGAAATTAAGGGTGAGCGTAAGAAAACGAAAAGAATCCTTGTGATTTCATTAGCAATAACAGGTACATTAAGTATCATTTTTACTAGCGGTATGATGATTCTTGCACCTGTACTCTCCACTCACTTTCTTACAGATTCACGAACGTATTATCCATTAATGGCGATTGCTCCAATTGTTCCAATTGTAGCTGTATCTTCAGTCTTAAGAGGCTACTTTCAAGGTTTGCAAAATATGCGACCTGTTGCTCTATCCCAAGTAATTGAACAAGTGGTTCGGATAACACTCGTTGCCGTAATGACAAAAATGTTTCTTCCATACGGTGTTGAATATGCTGCTGCAGGAGCAATGGCTTCGGTCGTGATCGGTGAACTTGCATCATTGATTTATATGATAACAATGTTCAAACTTCGTAAAAAAATAAAAATAAGAAAGAATTTTTTCAAGCAAATAACATCTGGACGTGCAACATTTTCAGAATTAATGAATATTGCACTTCCAACAACCGGAAGCAGATTAATTGGTTCATTGTCCTACTTTTTCGAACCAATTGTAGTTGCACAAAGTATGGCAATTGCAGGGTTTGCAGCAGTCGCTTCTACTAAACAATACGGTGAGTTAACAGGTTATGCATTACCATTACTTTTTTTACCTTCATTCATTACACAATCACTATCTGTCTCTCTCGTTCCTGCAATAAGTGAAGCAGCAGCAAAAAATCATTATCAATTAGTCGAACACCGCTTAAGACAAGCACTACGTTTATCCTTAGTTACTGGTGGTATTTCCGTTGTCATTATGTACATTTTTGCTGAGCCACTTATGCAATTGATGTATAACAAAACGAGTGGTGCACAATATGTACAAATGCTTGCGCCATTTTTCTTATTTTTCTATTTTCAAGCACCCCTTCAAGCAGCACTGCAAGGATTAGATTTAGCAAGGGCTGCTATGGTAAATAGCCTTATCGGTGCAGCTGTTAAAATTGCGGCCATCTTCACACTTACATCTCGCCCTGAATTTGGCATGATGGGAACTGCACTTGCTATCGCAATCGGTGTATTACTCGTTACAATACTTCATTTCGCAACGATTATAAAAGCGATTCAATATACCATCTATGCAATGGATTATTTAAAAAGCTTTATAGTTATGGCGTTATCTGGAATTGTCGGTCATTATTTGTATATATCCCTCTCTACAAATCTTACTCTACTATCAAAAACATTGATTGCCTTATTAGGAACTTCTTTATGTTATTTCGTATTACTTTTAATTTTTAAGTTGGTCACATACGAAGAACTCACACGCATTCCATTTCTCAGACCTCTCTTACAACTATTTACACAAAAGAAGAAGTAACCAGAAATCCAAATCTGGTCACTTCTTCTCTTCATCTTCTTTATCGACAAATATTTCTCCATCCTCATTAATTGAACAATACGATATACCACTTAATTGATCATAACCTTTATCCTTTAATTTTCTTAGTAGCCATTCCTTTGAATATTCCATAACAGCTAGATTCTCCGTCTGGATAACTCCGTCTATTACAAGTGGTAATGGAGCTAGTCCTTCAGAAGCATCTTCATGATCTTCTTTTGCAAACACCGATAGTTTTCCTGAAGGTTCAAGGATAGCAAACTCAACATCTGCCGCACTTTTGATATCCTTCTCACGTAATTGAATCATTAAATCGTCGAAATTATACCGTTGCTTCCTCATTTCTTTTTCATCAATTTTCCCTTTATTAATTAGAATCGAAGGCTTTCCATCGATAAACTCTCTTAACCATTGACTCTTCAAAGAAAGATAAGCCATTCCCACTTGAACTACAACTAAGACTGTCATTGGAACAATCGTCGTTAATAATGAAACATCTGTGTCCTCAATAGACAAAACAGCTAACTCCGCTAACATTATAAATATAACTAAATCTAATATACTTAACTCACCAATTTCACGTTTCCCCATTACTCGAAACGCTAACAATATTAAAAAATAAAGAAGAACTGTTCGTAAAATAAGCGTTATTATATCCATCAAAAGCACCCCGTTTCATCTCATCTTTCATTAATATTTACCATTGAAAGATAAATTATGAAGCAAGGTGCTCATTACAGTTTCCATTAATTAAAGAAAATCAAGTAACGTACATATAAATAAATTGAAGAAATCACCATTGAAAATATTACAATAGGCATTCCAACTTTAAAAAATTCTATAAATTTTATAGGTTGCTTTGCTCCAGACGCAAGACCAGCTACTACAACATTGGCTGATGCTCCAATTAATGTCCCATTGCCCCCAAGACAAGCCCCTAATGCTAGTGACCACCATAGTGGATCGATATTACTCATCCCATAATCTTTAAATTCTAGTATTACTGGAATCATTGCAGCTACAAAAGGAATGTTATCAATAAAACCAGAAAGAATTCCTGATATCCATAAAATAAATAACGAAGTCTTGGCAAGATCACCTTCTGTATAGAAAATAATACTTCTTGCAATTTCATCAATAATTCCTGTACTCTCTAATCCACCAACAAGCATAAATAAACCGACAAAGAAAAATAGTGTCACCCACTCTACATTACGAAGAACATCCTCAACAGCAAACTCTTTATATGTAAGTAACATTAATAATAATGCACCTGCCATCGCAACACTCGTTAATTCCACATGCAAGAGAGGATGAAGTACAAATCCAAGAATTGTACATGCTAAAACGACTAAACATTGAAAGAGGGTACGGTCTTTACGCAAATAAGAAGAAGCATTCATATTCATCAATTGCTGTCTTTTCTCTTCTTCTACATGTAATTGCTTCCGATAGAAAAAGAAAAGTCCACCCATAACTGAAATAAATATAACCAGCACAACAGGTCCAAGGTTAATTGCAAAATCGTTAAACGTTAAATCTTTTACAGCTTGGCCTATCATAATATTTGGTGGATCACCAATCAAAGTTGCTGTTCCCCCAATATTAGAAGAAAGGATTAGTACAATTAAATACGGTGTAGAAGGTAGATCTAACCGGGATGTCATCGTTAGCAATACGGGTGCGAATAGTAATACAGTTGTGACATTGTCTAATAGGGCAGAACCTACTGCAGTAATCAATGCCATCATGAACATTAAAGGAACTGGTCTACCTTCTACACTTTGAGCAACTGCAACAGCTATATATTCGAACACGCCTGTCTTACTTGCTAATGAAACGAGAATCATCATTGAAAATAATAAAGCTATTGTATTCCAATCAATGTACTCACCAAATGCTTGGTCAAGTGTGTATATACCAGCAAGTACCATCAATACTCCGCCTGCTCCTGCAACAAGAGCTCTATTCCACTTTTCAAGTACAAGTAACACATAACAGCCGCCAAAGATAATAAGCGACAAAACCATTTCCATTAAGGAAGCCCCCCCTTGTCCACCTTCCTTTTATTCTTATGAAGTTCAATTCGCAAAAATCACTACTCCTAGTGAAAAGTTATGATTCTAGAACGTACTGAACTTTCATATGTTTGTATCAAGACAAGCTTTCAACGGAAAGGGAGGATATCGTTGAATAAACATACATGGATGTCCATTTTACATGGCGTAATTACGATCTTCATAATTGTTCTGCTATCGAGTATGATTTTAGCACTGTTACTAAGGATGACAAGCTTAACGGAGCAATCTATAAGTTTTGTTATTCTCATCTTGTCATTCCTTGCATTATTCATGGGTGGATTCATTTCAGGCAGTAAAAATCAAGAGAAGGGTTGGCTAACTGGTATGACAACAGGTGTAGCCTTCACAATGCTTGTATTCCTAGTTCAATATTTAGGTTATCAAACATCATTTTCTGTAGAACAATTGCTCTATCATGCAGGTTACATCTTATCAGCCATTATTGGGGGTATGCTTGGAGTAAATATACGAAGCAGAAAAGCCTAATGGCACTTATTCAAATCAAAAATAAATAGGAGTCAAGTTTACTTTACATGTAAAAATGAATCCTATAATCATTTATGATACTCAACTTACCTATATATTTACTTACTTTTTATATAAAGAGTGCGCATCCCAAATATGGAATGCGCACTTTTATGTATGTGATTATTAATCTGTTACAACTTCACGAACCGCATTACGGTCATATGTTAGACGTGAACCATCACCACATAGGATAACAATTGTATCTTCATCAAGTGAATCAACTTTACCGTGAAGACCACCAATTGTAACAATTCGGTCTCCTTTTTGTAAGTCTGATTGCATCTGCTGTACTGCTTTTTGTTTCTTCTGCTGTGGACGAATAATCAAAAAGTAGAAAATCGCAATCATCACAATAAGTGGAAGAATACTAACTATACTTTGCATCATTTTCCCCCCTTTCTTTAATTAGCATTATTCATAGATACATTCACAATAAATGTGATACTTCATACATCAACATGAATGTATCTATAACATAAAACTACATATTAGAAGTTCTTCGCATTCGGTTTATTAAAGCCATATTGTTCAAAGAACTCGTCACGGAAGTCACCAAGACGATCCTCAAGAATCGCTTCGCGTACTTGCTTCATCAATTTTAACAGAAAATATAGGTTATGATAAGTTGTTAATCTAAAACCATAAGTTTCATTACATTTTACGAGGTGACGAATATACGCTCGACTGTAATTTCTACATACGTGACAATCGCAATTTGGATCTAACGGGCCGTAATCTCGCGCATATTTTGCATTACGGACAACTAAACGGCCTTCACTCGTCATAAGTGTGCCATTTCGAGCAATACGTGTCGGTAATACACAATCAAACATATCAACACCACGGATAGCACCGTCAATCAGTGAATCAGGTGAGCCAACACCCATTAAATATCGTGGTTTCTCACTTGGTAACAACGGTGTTGTAAATTCAAGAACTCGATTCATGACATCTTTCGGTTCTCCAACTGATAAACCACCAATCGCATAACCTGGGAAATCTAATGAAATGAGGTCACGCGCACTTAGCTTACGTAAATCTTCATATTCTCCGCCTTGTACGATACCAAATAACCCCTGATCTTGTGGACGTTCATGTGCTGTCAGACAACGCTCAGCCCAACGGCTTGTCCGTTCAACAGATGCTTTCATATAATCATATTCAGCAGGATATGGAGGACACTCATCGAATGCCATCATAATATCTGAACCGAGTGCATTTTGAATTTGCATAGCTTTCTCAGGAGATAGGAATAATTTTTCTCCACTTAGATGGTTACGAAAATGAACTCCTTCTTCTTCAATTTTCCGTAAATCACTAAGACTGAATACTTGAAACCCACCTGAATCTGTTAAAATTGAGCCATTCCAATTCATAAATTTATGCAAGCCACCAGCGCCTTTAACGATATCCTCACCAGGGCGTAGCCATAAATGATAGGTGTTACTCAGTATGATGTTCGCACCCATCTCTTCTAATTCTCCAGGACTCATTGTCTTAACGGTTGCTAACGTACCTACAGGCATAAACACAGGCGTATCAAATGAACCATGTGGTGTGTGTACTTTACCTAGGCGTGCTCCCGTTTGTTTACAAGTTTTAATTAATTCATAACGAATTGCAGTCACTCTTTGTGCTCCTTTCACCCTTAGCAGAAACCCGTGTTACGCTTGGAATTTCGTAACACTCGTTGTTTAATATTTATTACGCGATACTTGAAACGTAATAATAATTACTCAGAAAGTTTATTAGTGATAAACATCGCATCACCAAATGAGAAGAACCGATAACGTCGATTTACAGCTTCTTCATAAGCATGTAACACATTTTCCCTACCTGCAAGTGCGCTAATTAACATAATTAACGTGGACTTAGGTAAATGGAAATTGGTAATCATCCCGTCAATTCCTTTAAATGCATATCCAGGATATATGAAAATACTTGTCCAACCAGATGATTCCTTAAACTCGCCGTTATATGAAGAAGCAATCGTTTCAAGTGTTCGCGTTGAAGTTGTTCCAACAGATATAATTCTGCCGCCCTCTTTACGAACTTGATTTAACTGCTCTGCTGTTTCGTGTGACATTTGATAAAATTCACCATGCATCTCATGCTCTTCAATCGAATCAACTGAAACAGGTCTAAATGTACCTAAGCCAACATGTAACGTAATGAAAGTGATGTATACACCTTTTGCACGAATTGCCTCTAGCAACTCCTCTGTAAAATGCAACCCAGCAGTCGGTGCAGCCGCAGATCCACGCTCACGAGCAAATACAGTCTGATAACGTGAACGATCATCCAATTGCTCCTTAATATATGGAGGTAAAGGCATTTCACCTAATGAGTCAAGCACCTCATAAAAAATACCTTCATACATAAATTCGAAGTTACGCCCTCCATGCTCATTTTCTGAAATGCACTTCGCTTTCAATCTACCGTCACCAAACGAGACAATCGTACCGACCTTCACCCGCTTAGCAGGCTTTACAAGCGTCTCCCACGTATCCCCTTCTAACTGCTTTAACAATAGGACCTCAACCTTAGCACCCGTTTCTTCTTTCATACCATACAAACGGGCTGGTAAAACCTTTGTATCATTCAAAACGAGACAATCACCTGGATATAAGTAATCCAATATGTTCTTAAAAGTTTCATGTTTTATTTTTCCTGTCTCTTTATCCAATACCATTAATTTTGATGCAGTCCGTTCTTCGAGCGGAGTTTGTGCAATCAATTCTTCAGGCAAATTAAAATCAAATAAGTTTACATCCATCGTGCTGCTCCTCCATGTCTCACTTAAAACGTCCAATAATATAGAAAATTACTGATATCACAATGCTAGCAATAATCGAGAGAGTTAGCGGAAAATAGAACGTTACATTCCCTTTCTTAAACATAAAATTCCCTGGTAACTTACCGATATACTGCCAAAGTAACCCGAGTATGACGAGTGTAACACCAATTCCGATTAATATCTTGCCCATCAGTCGGCTGGCACCTCCATTTTAAAATGGTCATACACTTGTGAAGTTACTACTCTTCCCCTTGGTGTTCGTTGTAAGAAGCCAATTTGCATTAGATAAGGCTCATATACATCTTCAATTGTATCTGATTCTTCCCCAATCGATGCCGCAATGGTATCTACTCCAACAGGACCACCACGATACTTTTCAATCATGCCTATCAATAACTTATGGTCAATATGGTCTAACCCTAACTTATCGACTTGCAACATTTCAAGTGCAGTTGTTGCAAGGTCAGTTGTAATCGAACCATTTCCTCTTACTTGAGCAAAATCACGAACACGTCTCAATAATCGATTAGCAATTCGTGGCGTACCTCTAGACCTTCTTGCAATTTCCTCTGATGCTAATGCTGTAATATCAATATTAAATACATCAGATGTCCTCGTTACAATTGTCGACAAATCCTCAACATTATAATATTCTAATCTACTCAATACACCAAAGCGATCTCTGAGCGGAGCTGACAACATACCTGCTCGTGTCGTGGCACCAACAAGAGTAAAAGGTGGTAAATCTAGACGGACCGAGCGCGCTGCCGGTCCCTTCCCAATAACTATATCTAGACAAAAATCCTCCATTGCTGGATACAGAACTTCCTCGACCGTACGGTGCAAACGATGAATCTCATCTATAAACAAGACATCTCCCGGCTCAAGTGCTGTTAAAATAGCCGCTAGATCCCCAGGCCTTTCGATCGCTGGGCCTGAAGTCGTTCTTAACTGTACACCCATTTCATTGGCGATGATCGATGCTAACGTCGTTTTTCCTAAACCGGGTGGACCGTATAACAACACATGATCCAACGGTTCTTGGCGTATCTTTGCAGCTTCGATAAAGATACTTAAGTTATTTTTCACTTTGTCTTGACCGATATATTGAGCTATACTTTGTGGCCTTAATGACTGCTCTAGTGATTGTTCTTCTATTTCAACTTCTGCAGAAACGAGCCTCTCATCCATACTCGTTCACCCCCGCATCATTTCAAAAGTAAGCGTAAAGCGTCCTTAACATACTGATCAGTTGATTGTTCCTTCTCTGCAAGCTTAGGAACAACTTTCTTCAATTCACGCTCAGAATAACCGAGCACCTTTAACGCCTCAAGTGCCTCTTCTAGCTGTTCAGAGGAGTGTGTAAGGCTTTGTTTTTGTTCAGGGTTGAATAAATTAGGTAGTGCATCAGGGAATAAATCATCAAGCTTCCCTTTTAAATCCAGAATCATTTGTCTCGCTGTCTTCTTTCCAACTCCAGGGAACTTCGTTAAATACTTATCATCTTCTTGCTCAATCGCTTGGACAACACCATGTGGCTCCCCAGAAGCAAGAATTGCGAGCGCTCCTTTTGGACCAATTCCTGACACATTCAGAAGTTTATTAAATAATGCTTTTTCTTCTCTTGTTTCAAAACCATATAATGCTAACGTATCTTCTCTCACATATTGATATGTATAGACCTTCACTCGCTCATTTAACTTACTTTGAAACACAAATGGATTAGGACAATACACTTCATAACCCATCCCATTGTGATCAATAATAACGGCTTCCGGACTTACAAATTCAACTGTACCTGTTACAAAAGCAATCAAACTCTTCTCTCCCTTACAGCAAATCATACGAACATGTATTTCTATCATTTTATTCTATCATATACGTCAAAAAAGTTATACTTTCACACTAGATACAAATCGTTAATACAGCAAATCTTAATTATATCATAACTACCTATAGGTTTGTGCTCAAAGTAGTAAACAAAAAGTACTCAACAAATCAACGAAACGTTTGCTTGACACATATATTTAATACGTAACGAACTTAGAGACAAGTTGACGTAGCAAAATAAATTCAGTTTTCCCCATACTGTTTGTTCCACTCCAATTAATTAAATATGAATAGGAAATAAGCTAATCACTTATTAGTATTGATTAGCTTTACTATCAGTTTCTCTAGACCGAATGCAAACCGTTAAGGAAGAAATCACAAAAATACTTACGCAACACCAATTAACATTCACTCGATTTGTTTATATGAGTTATCTACAAATGTTACATTTCCTTATTATGTTAAAACGGTACAGCATCTATCTTAAACATTCGAAATGTTTCAATCACATCTTCATATTGTTCCTTAGATTTTATCGGAATGCCTTGTTTAAGCTCTTCTTGCTGGTGTACTTCTAATTTTTCTATATTAATTTGAAAAAACGATTGGATAACATCATCTAATTCTGGTTTACCAGAATATATCGTTAATCTACCCTCTTCTGAGAGTCCAAAATATCCCTGTTGCTTTAATAACGGCGATATGTCATCGATTTGTTTTCTAAAGATAACTTGTCCTTTCTCTTGGTGCACAAGTTGCCAGTCTGAATACGTTGACCAAAAATCCTCCATTGCCCATATTATTTCAGTGAGCTTATCTTCACTTAATTTTCCATCAACATAATGTTTTTGCAATGTTACTTCTACTGTTATCGGCTCTGTTATTGTATGTGTACTTTCTTCTTCTGGTTTTGCCTTTACCTCGAATGAAGATGAAAAGAACGCAAACATTGTTAAAGCACCTGATATAGCCCCAATAAGTAAGATCATCATTGCTTGTAGTTTTGAAATTCGCACAGTCATTAAGGTATCACCTCACAAAGAGTAAAACTTATTCACTTATAGTACGTGTTTAAAATGAATGCGAAAAAGTACCGAGCAAATCAAGAGAACGAAGAGCCAAGTTGACACAGAGATGAGAATGAAATATTCCCCAAACTTTTGAACAAACTCAATTACTGACCTTTAGTTAAGGTTGCTTCTTGTAAGCAAATAGGACATTACATAAAAAAATCTATGTAAGGAATTATGATCATCCTAACCATTCCATAGAAGTTTTATCCAAAAATTCATCTTTTAAGAAAGATGAATATCAATTAAATATCTTCAGTCACCTATTTTATTGTTTTCATTACATAAAAAGAACAGGTGCATACACCTGTTCTTTTGAAAGTTATCTGTTATTTTCAAATGGACGGCTCATGGCATTGCCTAAGTCGTTCATAATTGCTTGTATATCTGAACCAACTTCACGCATACCATCTCCGTTTCGAAGACGATTATCCACATCAGTTATACGATTATACATGCCTCTATCTGTTACAACACGAACTTCCTTACCACGTGTCATACCTTCGACTTCACGACGTACTTTATTCTCAATATCTACCCTGTTATTTTCATTTGTGTCAATAGCTACAAGAACTGTATTTTCTGATACAACACATCTTGCATCTCGTACTTCTCTCATTTCAGAAACTTTACGAGAAATACTTTCAGCTAATTTCCCATCATAATTACTGTGATAGTAGCGACCATTAGGAGGAGCATTTAGTGATGTGTTCATTTGACGATGAAAATTTTGATCGTTTCTTGAATAGTTGCCTGTACCCATCTGATTTGTACCTACGCGATTCAAACCATTCTTACCGGACATATTTTCTGTACCTCTATTTTCATAACGCATCGTGTAATCACCCATACCTGTGCCACGATATCGATTGGTATCTGTATCATTTGTATAGTAACCAATCGGTTGAGCGTTATCATTATAACGTGTATCAAGTGCCTCATTATTAGCACCACACCCAACTAATCCCCCTAATAAACAAGCTGTTGATAACGTGAGTAAAGTTTTTCTCATTTTTAAAGCCTCCCTTCATCACTTAGAGTGAGAAAGAAAGGCTCTTTTTATACTGAGAAAGATATATACATTTTTCGGATATTTGTATAAGAAAAGACATCCTTTAAGCTATTATTTATTAGGAATTAACACGCCTAATCACATTTTGACCAACATGTAAGTTAGAACTTCGGTGGTGCAGCAGCTAAAGAACGTTTATGTTCTGATCGTTTATGCATTTGTTCAATGATCAGTTTATCTTTCTCTGGGATCTCTTGCCCTTTCAAATATTGATCGATCATGTTATATGTTGTACCCATTTCATTTTCATCTGTTTGACCTTCCCATAGACCCGCACTTGGTTTCTTTTCAATTACATCCGTTGGAACACCTAATGCTCTTGCCATTTCACGTACTTCACCTTTCGTTAAATGAACTAATGGTACAAGGTCGACTCCACCGTCACCATACTTTGTGAAATAACCTGTATGCCATTCTGCAGCATTATCTGTACCTACAACGAGATAACCATAATTATTAGCTACGGTATATAACGTACTCATTCTAAGGCGAGCACGAAGGTTTGCATCACCAAGTTGAGCACTCTCTTCCTTCCACTCACCCTTTGCTTTCACTTGCTCTTCAACTGTAGAAAAAAGCACATCATGTGTATTTGTTAGATCTATCACAAGATGATTTATGCCACTGCTCTCTACAACTTGCATGGCATCCTTTTGATCATTAGGATTACTTTTACATGGCATAATGACTCCTAATGAATCATTTGGAAATGCACGCTTAATTAAATGTGTAACGACAGCTGAATCAATACCTCCACTAATTCCAACAACTGCTCCTTTTACACCTGCACCCTCAACTTGTTCTTGTAACCAAGAAACTAATTTTTCTATTTTTTTCTCCATCTTGTTCTTCCTTTCCAACTTTTCCTCTTTTGCTCATTATCTTACCATAGCCTGAATTTTTTCAACAAACTTTTTTCTTTGTTTCACTTCATTTTGTGTCCACTGTTGAAGTGATCTCAATTTATTTACAGATGGTTTTTCCTGTCTAAGATGACGGTTCCATTCTCGATAAATGTCTGTAGGAAACATAAGAGCGGTGATAAACCATTGTTGTTGTATCAAGTGACTGAATGGCTCAATTTTTTCAAGTTCCTCAAGTGACCATTCTAAATATGGGAGAATTCGATTAGCAAATTGTAGAAGATCATAACTATAAGGAGCCCTTGCAACTAAATCATAATCAATTAGATATACTCCTGTTGAATTAAGGATAAAATTGTGTTCTGCACAGTCACCATGAATTAAACTAGCAGCCTGTTTTGCTTCACCTTCTAATAACGCAAGGTCCCTTTCACTTAAATGTTCTAATACCCAATATCCTATGTTGGTTATTGTATTTATCGATTGGTAATCAATCCACTGCATGATATAGGAAGAATAATGAGTAAAAGTAAGATATCTCTCCCTCCATTTACTTAATAAGCAATATGAATCAAAAAGTTCTCTTACTTTTCTGCGAACCTTTCCTGTATCGTCATGAAACTGAATTAATCGTTTTACACCATTAAGCCTATCAGTTTCTCTAGAATATGTGAAATTACGGATGGGTTTAACATATGGCATAACCGCCCAAAACTTTTGATCTGACCAAAAATAATCCAAATTATCTCTCAACTTATGGAAAGAAATATGATGAGAAGAACCATAATATTTCAATAATCTCGCCAATTGAATTTGTGCTTCAAGCTTCTTCTTAGATTCAAAACCTTTCACGATAAAAGTACCATCTGATGTATTTATCTTTAATACATGAGGTCGAATAACTTGTATTTCATAAATGTTAAGACCTATTTTTTCAGTTAAAAAAAGACGATTTCGAAAGAAACCGTCCCCTGCCTTATCTCTCAATGTTATTCACTTTCATCTTCATAGTAATTATTACTTCTTGCATACTGTCCATAATTACCCATCATACCACCATCATGACATCCACAGTCAGCTTGTGGCATGTATGGCATTGGTCCATAACCCGGTTGTGGCATGTATGGCATCTGTCCATAACCAGGTTGTGGCATCATAGGACTAACACCTTGATAACCACCATACGGAGGCATCATTCCATTTCCATATGGTTCACCTGTTGCTTCTCCCATAACTTGCTCTTCACCATATTGATGCATCATTCCATTATTATGCATATTCCCTGCTACTTCTCCCATAACTGGTGCATAACCATATGGTGGCATCATAGCTTGAAACATTGGGTTCACTGGTTGTGGATAACCTCCACAATACCCATATGGTAATCCTGTCCCAGGTAACACAGGTGAAGTCGGTACACATCCATAAGGATAAGCCATCATTGGCACTGGTGGCATCTCTTTCTCCTCTGCTACTTCCTGCACAGCCTCTTCTTTTACAGCAACACTCTCCATAGGTGAAGAGCTTTCCACTGGAGTATGCATTGGCATTGGCATCATTGGATAAGGAGGAAGATTGAATGTATAATTTGCATACATTTGTTGCTGCATCTCAGGTGTATGAGGCATCGGCATCACCATTGGCATTGGTGGTTGAACAGCTGGCTTTACGACTTCCTTCTTTTTCTCTTTAACAACTTCTTTTACCTTAGGTGGCTTTTTCATTTCTTTCATTTTTGGCAAACCTTTTTCTGTACTAATAGCAAAATTATAGCTCTTATTTGTTATTGACGGTTGCATCTGTTCTGTTTTTACAGGAACACTCGAAGTTGGTACTTTAATCTTCATTCCTGGCATAATCATATCAGGATTACTAAGGTGCGAATTAGCCTGTTTCAGCTTCTCAAAGTCAACTCCGTACTTTTGGGAAAGTTTCCAAAGCGTATCCCCTTTTTGCACGATATGAATTTTCACAGTTGGTACTCCCTCCTCAACAAATTCTATATATTCTATGAGTCAAATAGGCGATTTGCCACTATACTTCATAACAAAATATGCAGGTAATCCAACAATTATGTATGACAACCTATATTTACACAAAAGAAATTCTCCTTTTCTTACAGCTGTCACTGTATACAGAAAAAGAATATTTGATATAGTTTGTATAGAAATGAGTAATTGAATTTACTGATCATTAAGCTTATAAACAATGAAGGCAGTTTTCCTTTATAACGAGAACATAGTTTTTTAATTGCCATTGAAAACCCTACATAATATATTTTCTTTATTGACACACCTAACAAACATAACATCTCAAGTATCAACGTTAGACGCTTATTGCACTTCTATTTGAACATATAATAATAGTATTCAAAATGCATTGAAGTTATTTTATAAACATACAATTTTGTGGAAAATTTGTTAAACTATAAAAAATGGATATAGTAGCTAGGAGGACAATTGTCAATGACAAATGATAATAAAAAAATACTTGGCGAAGAACGTAGAAGCTTAATTTTACAGTGGTTGAAGGTTAAGAAAGCACCGATTACAGGGAGTGCACTAGCAAATAAGACGAATGTGAGTAGACAAGTAATTGTACAAGATATTTCACTGTTAAAAGCAAGAAATGAGCCTATAATTGCTACAAGTCAAGGTTATTTTTATTTCTCACCTCACGATCAAGAAAATAAAGTAACACGAACAATCGCTTGCTTACATCGTCCTGAACAAACCGAAGAAGAATTAAACATCCTAGTCGACCACGGAGTTACTGTAAAAGACGTAAGTGTCGAACACCCATTATATGGTGATTTAACTGCATCAATAATGGTAAGTAATCGAATGGATGTAGAACATTTCATGAACAAACTTAAACAGACAAACGCTACACTTCTATCTCAATTAACAGGTGGTGCTCACTTACATACGATTGAGGGAAATTCAGAGGCTCAACTTGATGAAGTGTGTGAAGCCCTCCAAAAAGCCGGCTTTCTAATCGATGCATCATAGGCAGTAACAAAGAATCCTCGTACAATAAAGCTTCACCAACGAGAAAATTCTTTTCCTCTCTCTATTATTTTTCCCTTACAAAAGTAGTTTAAATTCCTCCCCCTATCATTTATAAACATATACTGCTTTAAAAATAACTAAGTATTACTCTTAATAATTTCATGGATATCTAAAGATTTTAGACATACAAAAGGGCTTCTAAAAGTTGAAAATTCAACTATCAGAAACCCCTTTTTCTTATTTCCCATTTGTAACTTGTTTTTCAACTAAATAAAATGGATAACTTCCTAATACATTGACAGTACATCCTAGCGCCTCTAATTCTGCTTTCACACCTGGAAGTAGGACATCATCCATTTTCATCTCGACATCAACTATGAAAAAATAATTACCTAAACCCGTTTTCATTGGACGAGATTCGATCTTTGAAAGATTTAACTTACGCCATGAAAATGCTGATAATACTTGATGTAATGCACCTGCATAATCAGAAGGTAGAGTGATCATTAATGTTGTCCGATCACCTTTCTTTTCAATAGCCGAAGAATTAACCTCTTTCCCGAAACGATTTAGCACGACAAATCGAGTATGATTATTTTCATAATCATGTATATTATGTTTTACAATTTCTAATCCATATTCTTTTGCTGCTAACTCATTTCCAATAGCAGCGACCATTAGCTGTGGATTATCTTTTACAAACTCCGCTGCTGCACCTGTAGATTTTGTATATTGAAAATCAACATCTGGCATCTCTCTGTGTAAAAATTGATGACATTGTGCAATGGCATGAGAGTGTGAATACACTTCTTTAATATTCGACCAATCACTTATATTGTGCTGATGTACCATAAGATGTTGACGAATTGGCACAATAATTTCACCAACTATTGGAATTTGCTGTTCATGGATTAAATAATCAATTGTAAGGTTAACTGATCCTTCAATCGCGTTTTCAAGTGGAACGACACTAAAATCAACATCACCAAATTGCACAGCATCAATACATGCAGGAATCGTTTGGAATGGCAATGCTTGCTCATCGGGGAATACCTCTTTTACAGCAAGCTTAGTAAACGTTCCCTTCGGACCTAAGTAACCAACCTTTACAGTCATATTCTACTCCTCTGTTGTTTTCTCATGCACCTGTTCCTAACAACTCAACTTTATCAACAAATTCTAATTGACGTAGTTTACGAATCAGTTCATTCATATCACTCTTCATCCCTTGTGTATTCAAAGACAACGTCACATTCGCCTTGCCTTGTAGAGGAATTGTTTGATGAATCGTAAGTACATTACAACCTGTTTGTGCGACAACTGCTAATAGATTCGACAGTGCCCCTGAACGGTCATCTAAATGAAAAAAAAGTGATATAATTTTTTCCTTCATCATTGTATGAAATGGAAAAATACAATCCCGATACTTATAAAAAGCACTTCTACTTAAATCAACCATCTGAACTGCATCTGCAACTGATTCAGCCTTGCCTCGATCAAGCAATGCCTTCGCCTGCATCGTTTTCAACATTGCATCAGGCAAAACATCTTCTCTTACAAGGTAATATTGTGCATCTTTTTCTTTGCTCATTATTTCCCCTCCAATCAATAGAGGTTGCCCTATTGTTCATTCTGAATAGTGGAGAGATAGAAGGCTGTCGTAATAGTATGTTAACTAGTACCTCTTAATTCAACAGCCTCTTTATCTAACTTAGTCTACAAATTCAAACTCATGCGATAATAATCGAATGGTATCTCCATCCTGCGCACCTCGTTGACGTAATGCTTCATCAACACCCATCGAACGCAACTGCCTTGCGAAACGTTGAATAGAAGCATCTCGCTCAAAGTTTGTCATCTTGAAGAGACGTTCAATATTAAATCCTGACAAAATAAACGCCCCATCATCATCACGTGTAATGACAAAGTCTTCCTCACCACGACCAGAATGCTTATACAATACATGATCTTCCCCTTCTTCTTCATGCATTGGAAATTCAGGTGTTGTCTCTACAAGATCTGCTACTTTGTATAACATTTCATCTAATCCTTGTCGTGTTGCAGCTGATATAGAGAAGATTGGAACATCGCCAACTTTTTCTTTGAAGATTTCTAAGTTTTCTTCTGCATTAGGTAGATCCATTTTATTTGCTGCAACTACTTGTGGACGTTCTGTTAGGCGCATATCATATTCTTTCAACTCTTCATTAATCTTAACAAAATCTTCGTAAGGATCACGACCTTCAAGGCCTGACATATCCACAACGTGTACAATAACTCTCGTACGCTCTATGTGGCGAAGAAATTGATGCCCTAATCCTACTCCTTGATGAGCACCTTCAATAAGACCCGGTAAGTCTGCCATAACAAAACTACGGCTATCACCTGTTTCAACCACACCTAGATTTGGTGCAATTGTTGTAAAATGATAATCTGCAATTTTCGGTTTTGCAGCAGAGACAACTGACAACAATGTTGACTTACCTACACTTGGAAAACCAACTAACCCAACATCTGCCAATAATTTCAACTCAAGTTTAACGTAACGCTCTTGACCTGGCTCACCATTTTCAGCAATTTCTGGTGCCGTATTTGCTGGTGATTTAAATTTAATATTACCGCGGCCACCTCTACCACCATGAGCAGCAATTGCTTGTTGACCGTGTAATGTTAAATCAGCAATTTTCTCACCTGTATCTGCATCGGCAATAACTGTTCCAGGAGGTACTTTTACAATCATGTGGCTAGCATTTTTCCCGTGCATACTTTTGGACATTCCATTTTCACCACGATCAGCTTTAAAATGTTTTTGGTAACGGAAATCCATTAAAGTACGTAAACCTTCATCTACTTCAAAGACAACATTTGCTCCATTTCCTCCATCTCCACCTGCAGGACCACCATTTGGAACATATTTTTCACGACGAAAGGCTACTAAACCATTTCCTCCGTCTCCACCTTTAACATATATCTGGACTTGATCGACAAACATATTGTCACCTCTCATATTTCTTAGATGTTATGAACACGTTGTTCTTAATTCAACGATGCATTCATCACCTTGTATGTTATAAGTTAATAATTTCAAATATTGATATTGCTGTTGTTCTTGTAACCACTCTTGGAGTGGTAGCATCTTAGCCCATTCTGCTTGTACATCAAAATAAAAAAAAGCTTCATTTTTCTTTAACTCAATTGACAAGCTTACGCGATTGTCTTTATATGGTGTAACTGCTTCTTCTATATTCATAAAGAACCCTTTACACCATGTTAGTATTTCCGTCTCGATTACTGATAAGTCAATTTGTGCACCGAACACCTCAAAGTCCAATTGAAAATGATGTTGTTCCCAATTATACGTCATTAAAAATGTCGCAAATTCATTCATGTTTAAATTAGATAGCTTACTTTCGTTATTTGAGTCAATTACAATTTCTTCAATAATTTTGCCAACACGTTCATAACGATGTAATGCCATATTCCCCTTTATCAATTGAAGCTTATTTAGCCAGTCATGTCGTGAGTGCCTTAATAATTCAACTGGATCCCACTCTTTCCCCATCTTAGCACTCCTTTTATAAAACATCACTTTTTTCTATTATTATGAGCACTTTCAAAAGTCAATTTAAATGCATTATAGCAAATATTTTTCTAAAACGACACTTCTAAAAAGAAAAGCATTCGCCTATACTTTGTGACGAATGCTTTTTAATTATAAACCGTGTATAACACCATTTAATAGAAACAACAGCATAAGATGAGTTAACAAAAGAGGATTACGTACTATCTTCACGCCAATCTGAATGATGACTTTGAGCATGTTGCGCTTAAAACTAACTCTGGGAACATTTCAAAAATTTCTTTATTGAAAAATATCCAGAACCGTAATGATTGACGCCTTAATTACTGTGTTCACATACAAAAATTTCTGTAATTTTTCTAATCGTCAAAACGGAAAAAATTAGCTCAAACCATTGAGTAATTTAATATAAATTCTTATCTTTTGACTTGCAAAGAAAAACTCTAACCTATATCGGTTAGAGTTTTTCAAGGTGTCATTATTGAGCTTCTGGATATACACTCACTCTTTTACGATTACGGCCTACGCGCTCGAATTTTACAACGCCAGCTACTTTAGCAAATAGCGTGTCGTCTCCACCGCGACCTACGTTTTCACCTGGATAAATCTTCGTTCCACGTTGACGATAAAGAATCTCTCCACCGTTAACGAATTGACCGTCCGCACGCTTAGCGCCTAGACGCTTTGAGATAGAATCACGACCGTTCTTTGTTGAACCTACCCCTTTTTTCGATGCGAAGAACTGAAGGTTAAGACGTAACATCTGTTCCACCTCCTCTATAGTTCAGTAACTTTTATATGTTTTGCATAGTCACGTTCAATCGTTCGAAGCGATACGAGCATTCCTTCAAGCAATAGTTGAACATTATTTGCAACCTGTCCATCTAAATTAGCTGGAACGGTACATCGCAAATAACCTCCATCTTCTGCTTGCTCAACTTCAAGTGGTACTTGACATAACTCGTATACAGCGTTCACTGCTCCGAAAGAAACAGATGAAACACCGGCACAGACGAGGTCATAGCCATATGGACCACTATCAGCGTGCCCGCTCAACATGAATGATTGAATGTGGTTGTGTTTGTCTCGTTTTACTTCAACGTTTACCATCTCAATAACCCTTACGCGTTGATCTTTTCAATCACAACTTTTGTGTAAGGTTGACGATGACCTTGTTTACGCTTGTAGTTTTTCTTTGGCTTATACTTGAATACAGTGATCTTCTTAGCGCGACCTTGTTTTTCAACTTTTGCAGTAACCGTAGCGCCGTCAACAACTGGGCTGCCAACTTTAACGCTATCGCCGCCGACCATAAGAACTTTGTCAAACGTCACTGTATCACCTTCTGTAGCATCAAGTTTTTCGATGTAGATCGCTTGACCTTCTTCTACTTTTACTTGTTTACCACCAGTTTCGATAATTGCGTACATTCTCTGCACCTCCTCTTAGACTCAGACTCGCCATTACAGGTGCAATTCATAATTGCTTAATACCTGATCCGTGCGGTTGCAGCAACGGGTGCTACAATAAAATAACAATCATTAATGTACCATAATGAGAATCTTCTTGTCAATGATCCTTTTGAATCTTTATAAGTTCATCCAACTTCCCTAAACGACGAATATGAAAATGTTCAGTTTGCTCACTTTTTAAAAATACGATTCGTTTTCTTATTTTCTCTTCTAAATATGTAAGCCAACGATGTTGAACATAATTAATGAATGTCTCTCTTGATTCAATTAATATAGCTTCTTCATCATGTAACATATAATCTGATAATGCTATCTCTAACTCTGCAACAAGTGCTTCATCTGTTAACATTCTTCCTGTTTCATTGCAACATTCACATTGTTTCGTTAACAATTCATGTTGAGATTGTCTAGACTTCTTCCTTGTCATTTCTACGAGACCAAGTTGTGTAAATCCAATTACATGAACTGTCATACGGTCTTTCGATGTTTCTCTTTTAAGAACCTCAAGCACTTTATCCTTATCTTTCTGTTGATACATATTTATGAAATCAACTAGAATCATTCCACCAATGTTACGTATCCTTAATTGGCGAGCAATTTCTTCTGCTGCTTCTTTATTCACAGCGGTAACGGTATTTTCCTTACTACGTTTCCCTGTAAATTTCGCCGAATTCACATCAATGACTGTCATCGCTTCAGTATAATCAATTCTCAAGTTGGCACCATTTTTCAACCATACAGTTGGACGTAACGCTTCTTGAATAACATTCTCTACTTGATAAAATGAAAACAAATTTTCATGATTCTGATGAACGTGTACTGGTAATGAATACCCATACACTTCTAATTGAGCAATAAGCAGTTTTTTTGTTTCAATTGTATCAACTATAAACTCATCACATTCTGTAATTGGCCATTCGTGTACGACACGTTCAATGATCGTTTTTTGTCTAGCTAAACGAGAAGGTATTTTTGCTTGTTTCGATTGCTCAATTAAGGAACTTGCTCGGTTTCTTAAATAAACCCATTCATTTCGAATTTGTTCTTTACAAACAGTATTAGCCGACGTCCGAAAAATCATCCCTTCATAGTCTTCCTTTAGAGACTGACCAAAGTTATCCAAACGTTGTCGTTCAACACGATTTGCAATCCTTTTAGAAACTGCTATATACCCACCATTCGGTAAATAAACGACATTTTTACCTGAAAACTCAACCAGTTCGGTAACAACTGGACCTTTCTCACCAATTGCCGCTTTCTTCACTTGTACAGTAATGCGTTGTCCTTCTTGCAATAGCGAACTTATATGTTGATCGATACCACTCTGTTGATATGCAATTATTTCTCGTCTTTCAAGATAAGCATACTTCTCAAGCCCAATATCAATAAAAGCAGCTTGCATACCTGGTACGACCTTTTTCACTCGACCATTATATATTTCACCGACAATATCATAATTACTTTCACAATCAATGATTAAATCGTTCAACTTACCTTCCTCAAGCCAAATTGCTCGTTTTTGAATAGCATCATTAGATAGAATGATTTGTTTCATTGTATATTTCCAACTCCATTTCTTCACTTACATCATTCTATCTAAAAATATCCCCAACTGTACAGTTTGTCTGTTTATCTGTAAAAAAAGCATGTAGTAACTCGTTTTCGTCAATTACTATTTGTTCCCCTTGTTTTGTCTTCATTAACACTTGATGTTTACAACCTCTACAAAATTCATTAAATACTTCTTGTATCATTAATGTTTCCTGCACATTAATTGGTTGTAATTGAGCAATCTCTGTAGTTTTTCCGTAATGACGTTCTAATAAAAAACGAACATGTGCAAAGTCCTGTTGCTTCCATTCTGTCCATTGAGCAAATAATAAAAAAGCAATAATAAACCATAAGTTCAAATGATAATATGAAAAAATTAAATGTAAGCAAACAATAAATGAAAAACATAAAAAAGACGTTACTAATGCTAAACGATATGCTTTTCTAAAAGGAAACTGACTTGATAATACTGTTAAAAGAAGTTTCCCACCATCTAATGGCCAAATAGGTAACATATTAAAACAAGCAATAAAAAGATTATGCATAACGAATAATTGATGGAATGCTAAATCAATTACATTAAACTGTAATAAAATATAAGATAAACCAATCATCCAAAAGTGCTGTAAAGGACCAGCCACAATAATTAACATTTCTTCTCTGAGTGGTCGATTCCCATACTCATCCATTTCAGCAACTCCACCAAATGGAAATAATTCAATCTTCTTAATACGCCAATGAAAAAAATGGGCCGTTGCAGCATGACCCATTTCATGAACGAAAATAATAACAAACACCATAATCGTCTCAACAAATCGACCTGATAAAATACCAATTGCTGCTACAGCCCAAAATAAAGGGTGAATCGAACACTTTTTGAATAAAGATAAAAAATTAATCAAACCTCATCACCTGGCTTGGGTCAATGAAGGATCCTCCTTGCTTAATTCCGAAATAGAAGGTTCCCACTTTACCATTGTCTTGATTCGTGACATTACCAAGTACAGCACGAGCATCTACCCATTCATATAATGACACATCAATATTAGCTAAATGACCATACCACGTTTCTGTTCCATCAGGATGCTGAATTCCAACAGTCTTTCCTAGTTCATCTTTCACTCCAGCATAAATAACGATCCCTTCTTCTATTACTTCAACTGACATTCCTTCACTCGTTTCTACCATGATTCCCTGTCCATTTTTTTCAAAGCTTTCTAACACTCTACCAGCAACTGGAACAGCATAATCATAGTTTTGTTCAGAACTGACAATTTCCTTGTTTTGCTCATCTACTGGAAGAATTGATAATGGTCTACCAAACGTATCATTGTACCACGTTGACACAGCTGCAAATTGAAACTCTTGCTCAAAGGTTCTTTCTATAAATGCTTTTGCTTGATTAAGCTGTGGATTATCCGTTTTAAACATAATCCCTGTTACTAAAAATAAACAACTTGCTATCATAACTTGTAAAACAAGCTTCTCTGGAGAAAAAAACAAAGTGTTTGTTTTCTTATTATTAGAAAAGTTGGCTCGTTCAAACGGTGGTGGCGCTCCAAACCGTTCTTCATCTGTCGGAATATATGCATCATGAGTTTGTCTAGTTGAAACTGGAATACGATTCTTCTTTATTTTTTTGCGTTGCTCGATGCGTCTACGTGCATCATTCACTCGTTTATTCATCTGCACCATTCCTTCTACTCATAAGGTTTGTACATCTTATGACTTGTCCGTCTGAAATATGCGTATGAACAAACAAAGTGCATACACTATTATGAATAATTCTCATTTCTATTTATTGATGCATGATGTTGTCTCCAAATTACTTAAAACTAAATACCATTTGAATATGATGATGTATTACAAAAAAAACACTCCGTTCAAAAAACGAAGTGTTTAACGCATACCGAAAAAACGTTTAACTTTATTAAAGACACCTTGCTTATTATCAAGTGAAAGCAAAGGAACAGATTCTCCTAAAATTCGGCGTGCCATATTGCGATAAGCAATTGATGCCTTACTAGACGGATCTAATGCTATCGGCTCACCTTTATTTGAAGCCTTAATAACATCATCATCATCAACAACAATCCCTAACAGTTCAATCGATAGAATGTTAACGATCTCATCAACATCTAACATCTCACCGTTCTTCATCATATGATTACGAATTCGGTTGACAATAAGTCGAGGTGGTTCGATGTTTTCTTGCTCAAGTAAACCGATAATTCGATCTGCGTCACGAACAGAAGAAATTTCAGGTGTAGTGACTACAATTGATTTGTCAGCACCTGCAATTGCATTCTTGAATCCTTGCTCAATTCCCGCAGGACAGTCTATTAACAAATAATCATAATCTTCCTTTAATTCTTCTACAATCACTTTCATTTGTTCAGGTTTTACTGCTGATTTATCCTTTGTTTGTGCAGCTGGAAGTAAATATAGACACTCAAAACGTTTATCTTTAATTAATGCTTGATTCAAGCGACAGCGACCTTCAACGACATCAACTAAATCATAAATAATACGATTTTCAAGACCCATAATCACATCCAAATTACGCAAACCAATATCTGTATCAATTAAGCAAACCTTTTTCCCTGATAACGCTAGCGACGTTCCTAAGTTTGCTGAGGTGGTAGTTTTACCTACACCACCTTTTCCTGATGTAATGACAATAGCCTCACCCACATCACATTCCCCTTTCTAACCTCGTTAAATCCGGCCTCAAATATGATAATGTTTGTAGACGATCAAGGGTAATTTGCTGTTTCTCTTCATCTATGTAGGCGCACTCCATTTCTGTTCCACGTTCTTCAGAAGAATCAGGAGCACGGCTAATATATTCACTAATTCTTAATTGAGCAGGCTTCATATGAGAAGCTGCGATAATTGCCTCCTCGTTACCATAACAACCTGCATGAGCAACCCCACGTAATGAACCCATTACAAAGATGTTTCCTCCAGCCATTATCGTCCCACCTGGATTCACATCACCAATTAATAAAATATCTCCAGGTACTTCAAGTACTTGACCTGAGCGAATTACCCTCGTTACAGACATAATTTCTGAATTTTGCTTCCATTCAATAGCAGCTTCTTTCGATATTACATTTGAATCAATCGAATCTACTACTAAATTGTCCTTGCTCCGAATAAGCTTTCTGATTTCTTCTTCTTGCTCCTTACTTAAATAGCGATTACCTGCTTTAATATTAACGGTGATTAACGGACGGTCTTCTTGTTGCTGATGATTAGACAACAACTTTTTTTCTAGATCACCGATTAATTCCTGAAACGAACAGTTATCATCTAGATATAACGTTAACCCGTCTTTTGTACCTTTCATTACAACTAATTGTTGTTTTTGGCCCATCACGTGACTCACCTCATTACATGTAATATTCGACAAACTTTTAAGCATTCCTTCAATACTCATTATGAACGTCTATCATGTTGAAAGGTATCCAGTAAATTCTACAACTTGTCTAATGATCGGTTCAACTAACCATCAGTGTTGGTGAAAAAAAGCAATCACTGATAGCCGTTTACTTTATTAAACTACCTCTTTATTAATTTTCTTCATACGGAATAAAAGCTTATGCATCGGATAATAAGAAATGATTACATACACTGTATTCAGTACAAGTGTAGGAAGCAATCGAAAGTTAGCGAAACTTTCCCACGTCATATCTGATTTTCCTACAAGGCTATAAACACCATAACTAAACGTTTCAAGCAACGTAATACTTAAAATTGCCAGTAATAACGTAATAAATAAGTTAGAGTGCAGCATTCGTTTAGCAATTCCCATCATGTATGCAATAAAACCATACATAAACATATGTATTCCAATGACATCTGTATAGTAAATATCAAACAAAAAACCAAATATAATTCCTTGATAAATTGCTTGCTTCTCATCATAAAAGATTCCAATTAAAATCAAGAGCATTAAAACAAAATGCGGTACAAAAATTCGATCTGAACCAAAAACTTGTCCACCAACTAAATCAACAAATATACTTTCACCGATAAAAAACAAAAAAAGAATGAGAGGGAGAATCACTCGCTTCAACTGCTCTCTCCCTCCTCTTCATCTGTTACATCTTCAGCGGGGGCCTCATATTCTTCATCAAGTTTAGATATTACTTCACGGTTAATAATCATAAGATGGTCAATGTTATAAAACTCCGCTGCAGGCTTCACATAGGCTGTTTTCGTTAACCCATATTCATCTGGTTCTGCTTCTGTAACTGTTCCAATGACTAATCCACGTGGAAAAATACCACCGAGACCAGAAGTAATCACGGTTTCACCTTCCTTAATTTCTAAGTCGAAAGGAATCCGCTTAAATAACAATGCTTCTTTTTTTGGATCATAACCTTCTATTAAACCAAATACATTTTCATTACCTTTAACAATTGCAGAAATCCGATTTGTTCGATCTAAATCGCTCAATAATTGAATTGTCGACGTAAATTGAGAAACATATTGCACCTTACCGATGAGCCCTTTTGCTGTAATAACTGCCATATTCTTCTTAACACCATCTTGTGCACCCTTATTCACAATAATTCGATCTGTCCATTGATCTGGGTTTCTAGAAATAACTGTAGCTTGAATAGAAGTGAAATCTTGCAATGCCTCTTTTTTATCAAGCAAATCACGAAGCTGATCATTTTCATCTTCTAAGTCGTCAACCTTTACGGACAATGCGACATATTCATCAAGTCGGGATTTCAATAATTTGTTCTCTTCATAAACATCTTTTATTTCACTAATATTTTCAAAAACATTTGAAATCGCTTGTGTTGGACGGTGTAATGTCGATTGAAACCATCCAATTGAATCTTTCAAGAATTGTTCGGGCCACGTTAATCTATCTCGTTCATTAATCGTTAGTCCAATCAATACCACAAGTAAAATGATACTAACAAGTAGGGTGATCAAGCGTTTATTTAAAAAAAATTGTGGCATCCTTTACACCTTCTTAATTAATTACGACTTACGTGAGCGCGATGTGATTCCTTGCTTCGAGCGGAACAGATGAAGGTTTTCTAGAGATTTCCCCGTTCCAATTGCAACACAATCTAGTGGTTCTTCTGCAACAAGTACTGGCATTTTCGTTTCATCACTAATCACTTTATCAAGATTGCGTAGTAAAGCTCCTCCACCTGTTAGAACAATACCACGATCCATAATATCCGCTGCTAATTCAGGTGGCGTCTTCTCTAATGTATTTTTCACTGCTTCCACTATTGAATCAACTGTATCTTGTAATGCACCTGTAATTTCTTCTGATGAAATTGAAACGGTCTTTGGTAGTCCCGTTAACAAATCACGACCACGAATATCCATATTTTCTACACCTTCTGATGGTGATGCCGATCCAATTTCAAGCTTTAGTGCTTCTGCTGTACGTTCACCAATCATCAAGTTATATGTCTTCTTAATATGATGAATAATAGCATCGTCCATTTCATCACCAGCAACACGAATGGATTGGCTTGTAACAATACCACCTAATGAAATGACAGCAACTTCTGTCGTTCCACCACCGATATCTACTACCATACTTCCTGTTGGCTCCCACACTGGCAAATTCGCTCCAATTGCTGCCGCAAATGGTTCTTCAATTGTATAAGCCTCACGTGCTCCAGCTTGTTTTGTTGCATCTTCAACCGCTCGTTTTTCTACTGCCGTAATGCCTGACGGTACACATACCATTACATTAGGCTTACGAGAAAATGCTGATTGGTTTTTTTGAGCTTGGCGAATGAAGTGTTTAATCATAATCGCAGTTGTTTCAAAATCAGCAATCACTCCGTCTTTCATCGGACGAACAGCAACAATATTACCTGGCGTTCTACCGATCATATTTTTCGCATCATTCCCAACCGCTTCAATCGAGCCTGTATCCGTACGAAGTGCAACAACTGAAGGCTCTCGCACCACTACTCCTTTTCCTTTTACATAAACGAGAGTATTGGCCGTCCCTAAGTCGATGCCCATATCCCGAGAAAAACCTCCAAAACCAAACATGTATGTATCTTCCTTTCTATTTGTCAAAACCTATGTCAAATTGGCATTTCAATTTCTATTTTGTACAGTTAATGTCGAAATCATATACGTCTATCATTTTAATTATAAGACAAAAAAAAGGAAAAGGATAGTGTTACACATATCCTTTTTCTTTCATACTTACATATTTCTTTTCCCCAATTATAAGATGGTCTAACAATTCAATTCCGATTAATTTCCCACATTCTACTAACCGTTTTGTCACTTCAATATCCTCTCGACTCGGACTCGGATCACCTGATGGATGATTATGGACACAAATAATAGACGCAGCTGAGCGACGAAAGGCTTCTTTAAACACTTCTCTTGGATGTACAATACTAGCATTTAAACTACCAATGAAAATAGTTTGCTGATGGATTACTTGATTTTTTGTGTTAAGATACAGACACACGAAATGTTCCTGTGTTAAAAAACGCATTTCATCCATAACTAAGTTCGCTCCGTCTTCTGGTGAACGTATTACATATCGTTGTTCGAATTGAAGACGCCCCATCCTTTTCCCGATTTCAACTGCAGCGAGTAATTGGACAGCCTTCACTTCACCGATCCCTTTTATATCAGTGAGCTCTTGAATTGTTGCGTTCTTCAACAACCTCAAGCCATCAAAATGTTTCAATAATCGATTAGACAGATCCATCACGGATTCCTTTTTCGTACCTGTTCTTAATAAAATCGCTATTAACTCTTGGTTCGTAAGCTTGTCTGTTCCATCTGAAATGAGGCGTTCTCGTGGCTTTTCACTTTGGGGTAAATCGCGGATTAATAATGTCTCTGTCAAATTTCTTCTCCAGCATTAATAGCTGGATACACCTCCTTAACGAAAGATATAGATGAATAGTCAGCAATTCCGAAGAGGATATTTAAAACGCAGAGGGGATAATAGTATCTATATAAATTTTTAGTAAACACTGTTAAACCCCACGACATTCTTTTTATTACTCATACATTAAAATTTTAGTTCAATGTTCCTGTAACACCTAGTAACCGTAACTCTTCTAGTACTTTGACGAGGGGAAGACCAACGACATTCATATAGTCTCCTTGAATTTCTTGTACAAATGCTCCACCAAGTTCTTGAATTCCATATGCACCTGCCTTATCAAACGGTTCACCTGTTTGAACATATGCATTGATTTCTGATCGAGTTAAGTTACGAAAGCGCACATTTGTAGAAGAACAGAATGTATTCACATGACCGTTGTTAACAATAGCTACTCCTGTATATACAGTATGTAATTGTCCTGAGAGCATGTTGAGCATTTTTTTTGCCTCTTCTTCATCAGCTGGCTTGCCTAATATTTTCTCATTATAGACGACTACTGTATCAGCACCTAAAACGATATCGTTAGGATATACATGAGCAATTTCTTCTGCCTTTTGCTGTGCGAGGCTCTGAACGACTTCAATTGGTGTGGCATGTGGATCCATTTTCTCTTCACTCTTACTTGGTGCTAACAGAAAAGTATAGCCAAATTTCTCTAACAATGCTCTTCTTCTTGGGGAAGATGATGCAAGCACTAATCGTTTCATAAAATCAAACACCTTCTTAAATGTTTTATATCTATTCCTCTGTGTTCAAAGTGAGAAACACCTAGAAATACTTCTTCTAGAATAGCAAAATGAGGAAGAATTAAGCAATTAACTGAAATTGAATTTCTGTTATCGATACTTCCCATACAAAGCAAGTTATTCATACATATAATATACAAACTGTGTTCAGTTTTACTATATTACCTATATGTTTAACGCTTTTTGTTCTATAATCCATCTCTCATACTTAGCTATAGAATCTAATAGAGATGCTTGAAAATTCGCGAACTGGTTTGTGTTTCCATCTACTTCAGATAATTGGTTTGTTACATCAATCAATGAAGGAATAAAGGAAAGCTGCTGTTCAAGTGGTCTTATTTGCTCTATCAAACTATTTAATTGATCTTTAGATTGACTCGTTAATAAAAAGCTGTCCTCATTACTCGTAGTTGATATTAATTTGTCGAACAATTCATTTATTGCTGATGCTTCTGTTTGAGTAATTGGTGCTTCCCCATCGAATTCATATCCTTGTACTGCATACGGCTTAACATAGATCTCTAAACCACTATCTTGTAATTGTGATCCGATTACTTTTGCATCATATTCGTCTTTTCCTAAGCCGACAAACAAAAGTATGGGTGAAACGTGAGAGAAAACGACTGCTGGTTGACCTTGCGCTTTAAATTGAGATGCAAGTTGCTCAGCAGATTCTTTCGTAGAAAAAGCCCCCCCTTGAATGACATAAAATTGTCGTTCTGTTAAAGCTACTCGTTCTGTCGTATTAGTCTGAACTGGTACAGCTTCATGTTCAGCCTCTACTTGTACAGGAGCTTGTACTTTCGTTTGATTAATAAATGGAACATCCGTTACAAATGTAAGCACTGCTATTCCAAAACCAAGTCCCACTAGAACTGCAATTGCTGTAATAACAGCTTTTCGTATTGAAGATGAATTTAATTGTAGAGAGATTTTTCTACTTGGAGCGATCGGTCGTTTTATTAACTTTTGATTGTATTTGTTTACCTTTGAAGGCTTGTGATATTTTTCAAAATGAACAACCTTCTCTGCCCTTTGGTCTTCCCTCTTTTCCGGGAGTATCCAAGGAAATTCATTCTCATCATGTTCTGATACTGACTTTTTTTCATTGATTACTTTATCTTTCCCACTTACTTTAATCGAAATATCCTTCTCCTTATACTTGTCCATCTCTTAACTCCACCTTTCTATTAGAAGTTATTAAAAAAGCCCAGAAAAACTATATTCACATCTCTACGTAAACTTGCCCTTCCATTCCTCACGCATTTAAATTCATAAATTCTAGGAATTCCACCAGTATTTCTTTGCTTTGCTCAGTAATCTTTATTTTCAAATTTGAACTAGAACTATTAATTGAAAATTAACTAGTCGACTGATTGTTCGTTAACACACAGATATACCGTATACTCTGCTTGAACCTAAATGCTAGCACAGTTCAAAAAAAAAAGAACAAGACATTTGTCGTCTTGTTCTCAAGGAATTTCTGCAAAAAAAGAATAGATTAAACACATTGTGACAATGGAATTTTCTAAACTCAATTGCTGTTAAAAAATATTAATCACTTATAGTATGTTCTCTTATTTATACATATTATTTCAATAACAGCTCATTCATTTGTTATGAAATAGATTGAATCTAATTGAATAATGGATTATCTTTGTAACTCGGTGATTCTGCATCAATCGTTGGTTCATCCTCAATTAGATCATTTAACTCAGGATAGTAAAACGCTGATAATGTGAGCGTATATGATAATCGGTTTTCTTTTGAATCTAAATCTACTCGCTCATTGCTCCCACTAAAGGATAATTGATCGATTTTCGTTATTCGTGTAAAGCTCTCTACTGTTTTAAGAAAGGATTGAAGTGATTCATAGTTTTCTCCATCAATTGATAGACTAATAATGAGGCGTTTCATGCCATTTTGAACAGCATTCACTTCAGTTTGGTCCTCATCTATTGATTCTGCTTCACTCCACTGAACATCTTGTTCAGAAAACGAAATATTAGAAATAAAACTCCCTGACATAACTTCAGCCATTTCTAAAAGGTGTATATACTGTTCAACCATCGGTGAAATTGGTAATTTACGTTGTAATTCAGTTGTATCGTATAGTTCATTATTCTGAGTTTCCTCAACCTTTTCGTACAATACTTCTAACAGTTTTTGCTGAGCAATAATCTGTTCTTCTGTAAACGCTAAATCTTGTTCTAAAGGCCTTAAAAATACAAAATAAGCCGTTACATATGAAGAAACAATAATTAAAATAGATAATAGCAGCATGATAGCTTGTTTTCTACTCATTTGAAGGGTCATTGTCTTTCTCCTCCTTCATGGCGCTATCTCGAAGCTTCTCTGTATCTAATTCAAGCTCAAAGTTTGCCAAATATCTCGGTACATAGCTTTCTTTCGTTAGCATGCTGCCCTCTGTTCCTTCTTTAAATGAAGCTGAGATATTTGTTAATGTTACTTGCTTTATGTATTCAGATTGTTTCAGTTCTTTCAAGTAATAAGACACTTGCAACTTTGTATCGAATTGTACGTTTAACGACACATTTCCAGTATCAGAATAATTATAGTTTAGAAAGAAACCACGTTCAGGCAATAGCGAGACGATATGATCCATAAAAAATACTGTTGGAATCGGAACATCTTCTACCCAATCAATCGCCTTCTGTAGCTGTAATGCGGTGTTCCCTGTTTCTTTGGTAAGTTGTTTTTGTTGAACTGTTTCAATTGATATTTCAATATCAATTAAGATTGCGTCTTTTTCTTCAATTTCACTAGTTACGAATTGATACTTCAAAAAAAACAAAATAGCTCCAATTACTATAATAATAATGAATAAAATCAAAAAGAGGATTTGCGAGTAATTCTTCTTTTCCTTCTTAGGAAGTAAATTAATATCTACTAACATTTCAACGCACCTCTTTTAAAGCAAGTCCAAAAGGTAAAAAATATTTCGGCTCAATCGGATCTCCGTTATCTGTCAAGATTAATTCTGGATTAATTACATCAATTGGCATTTCAAATTGTTTTTCTAGCCTTGCAATAATATTTTCGTACAGCGGGTGATCACCTGTTAATAGTATGCGTGTTATTTGTTCTTTTCCGTGATTTACAGAATATTGATAGAAGTTAATGACTTTCTCAATCTCCATAAATGCATCTTCAAGCTGGCTCATTAAAACTTCTGGTTCACCTTTCCAAACTAACTCATTATCTGATACTTCCCATCGTAATTCTTCAAGTGCTACACTAATTTGACGCATAAAAACAGGCATATGATCATTAAAAATCGATACACCGATATTTTCTAAGCTAAACTGAAGCGATAATGTATGTTCAGAACCATCTACCTGCATTAACGAATGATAAAGTCGATAAATGGCTAAAGAAGAAATGTCAGCAGCGAGTGGGTTAAGATGAACTTCCTCAAATACATCTATATACTCTTCAACAATGTTTAAAGGTGCTGCAAATAATAGAAGATTCGTTTTATCTTCTTCATGTTCAATTATATGAAAGTCAAACACTGGATTTTCAAAAGGAAGATGAATAGTTGAACCGATTTCTAAAAACAATTCACCTCTAATTTCCTCCCCTTCTAAATCTCCATCTACAGATATTTTCCGCATGATTATATACGTATCTGGAACAACGAAACTTACATACTGTTTCTTAATATTCCATTCCTCAACACATTCTTCAAGTATCATGATTAATGTATCTCGATCAACGATACGCCCTTCACGAATAATGCCACTTGGTATATAACGCTCACCATACTGTTTGATAGTTAATTTATTAGCAGATAGTTTAGTAGATACACAACGAATAACATGATCCTTCATAACAATGCTGACAGGATTTTTATTTTTGATCATCCTTAGTACCATTGTCATTCCCCTTCTCTATAATTTAAGTAAAATCTCTCATTTATAAAGAACTCTTGCTCTATCACTAGTATAAATTGCTAGACTTTAGCAAACGTTTTATAAAAATAATGAATGATACCATTTAAAAAAGTCCCATCCATAGAAGTAAGCAACTAATGTACCGACAACTATCGCAGGTCCAAATGGCATTGGTTTTCCTTTCTTGACATAACCAAATCCCATGCCGATGATACCGCCTATAGCACCGATAAAAGTAGCAAAGAAAAATGACAATAATACAAGCTCCCACCCTAGAGCTAATCCAAGTACTCCGTAAAGCTTGATGTCTCCGCCCCCCATGCCACCTTTACTAACTATTGCAATAATAAATAGAAGACCAAAACCTATTAAACTGCCCAAAAATGCACTCCACCACGGTATTGTTGGAATCCAAAAAACTCGTAATAACAGAAATATTACTGCAAAGCAAATCAACACTTTATCAGGAATAATCATATATGTAAGATCAGATACAAAAATAATCATTAATAATGAAATTAATAACCAAGCAATCACTAATTCCTTTGACCATCCGAGCAAAAGCGGTGATACTGCAAACAATACACCTGTAGCCATTTCCACTAAAGGATACAGCGGTGAAATCTTCATGCTACAATTTCGACATTTTCCGCGTTGAATTATATAAGAAATAACCGGAATCAACTCCCGAGCTGTAAGCGTTCTCTTACAGCTCGGACATGCTGACCTCGGTGTAACAATTGATTGATTCATTGGCACTCGTAATCCGACAACGTTGAAGAAAGATCCCAAGGTAATACCTAGAATTAATAATAATAAATTCATAATATCTTTAAATGAACACTCTTAATAGTTAATTAATTGTGTTTCAGAAGTATAATCACCATTTTCATCCGCTTCACCAGGGTCATTAGTACCTACAACAACGCTATTTGCTTTATGATTTCTAATATAATATTCCATACCTGTTCCAGTAACAAATTTAATATATACCTCGTAATCAGGATCATCAATATTGTCTAAATATTCTCCAAGCACAGAATCATCAACTACTACATCTCCTGTTGTTACATTTCTAGTAGAAGCATGTAACTTAGCAGCATTTATAATTTGTATAGCTTCAGCAACTTGAGCATCTTTCTTTGTTTTTTCAATGATCCCACCTATGCTTGGCACTGCAATCGCTGCTATAATCCCTAAAATTACAATAACCGCTAATAACTCCACAAGTGTTAATCCCTTTTCATTACGAATGAATCGTTTTAACATATTAATTCCTCCTCAACCTTACAATTATAAATAAAGTATTATTCCATAAACTGTAGCAATACTGATTCTTCAATTGACTGTATTGTAGGCTTACCATTACTATCTTTACTGTCGTTAACAATACCTTCAGCAGGGTGACCTAAAATCTCATACACACCATTGGTAGAATCAAAAGTAACAATGTAACTTGTGAAATTCACGTTATCAATATAATCTTCTATTGCTCGTTGATTTACATTTGGATTTTGATGTACCCAACCTCCATTTGGAACTGCGTTGTCTCTCTGGTGGCTCCTTTCCAACTTAGTGGCTTGAATAATGTTTACTGCCTCGGCTACAATTGCTTCATTGCTTACATTTTCAATCACTGTTCGTAAACTAAGTACAGCGATGGTTGCCATAATCCCCAATATGACAATAACTGCTAATAACTCGACAAGCGTCAATCCTCTCTGACTTCGAAAATACGTTTCCAAGCATCCCCCCTCCTAATTAATTTGGTTAAAGATTTCAAACATCGGAACCATAATCGCTAATACGATAACCCCAACAATGCCAGCAAGTAGGACGATCATAAGAGGTTCAATTAATGATTTTAGAGATTCTGTTGCATTATCAACCTCTGTCTCATAGAAGTCTGCTACTTTTGCAAGCATTGCATCTAATGCACCCGTTTTTTCACCGATTGCAATCATTTGTGTAACGAGTGGTGGGAAGACCCAGTGCTTTTGCATCGGAGTCGTTAACGATTCACCACTTTCTAACGAATCTCTCGCATTTTTTAATACTCGTACCAACACCTCATTCTCAACAACCTTTTCTACAATTGATATCGCTTGTAATACGGGTACCGAGCTTGAAAATAGTGAACTTAACGTACGAGTCATCCGTGCAATCATTGCTTTTTGCAAGATTTTTCCGAATATCGGAGTTTTCAAGATTGCATAGTCGAGAAAATATTTACTATCCTTATTTTTTCTAATTACCATTATTGAAACGACTAATAACACAACTAACAATAAAATTAGCCACCAAAACCGTTGCATCCATTCACTTGCACCTAATACAAACTGAGTAATGGCAGGTAACTCACCGCCAAAGTCTGCGAACATTTCTGCAAAGGTAGGAACAACACTCGTAAGCAAAAATATAATAACGCCAATTGCGAGAATGCCAACGACAATTGGATAGGCTAATGCAGATTTAATTTTCTGCATTGTATGGTTTTGTTTTTCAAAATGAACTGCTAGACGTTCTAACGTTTCATCAAGATTACCGCCAATTTCTCCAGCTCTGACCATGTTCACATAAATTGATGGGAAAACCTTTTTATGTTTACTAGATGCTTCTGAAAGTGAAATCCCTCCTCTCAAGTCCTCTTCAACGACATGTAATGCGGAAGCAAGTGCTTTACTACTCGTTTGGCCTCCCAATACATGTACTGTTTCTACTACTGAAACACCAGCTTGTAATAACGTCGAGAATTGGCGTAGAAATATAACAAAATCTTGTAATTTAACTGGATTACCTATCGTCAAATCTTTGTTCCAAATTGTTTGTGGAAGCTCTTCAATTTTTGATATTTTGATTCCTTTATCTCTCAGTGTTAACATTGCTGCATGCTTAGAGGAGCTTGATATTTTCCCATTAACACGTTTACCTGTTTTTTGCCTGCCCTCATATGTGAAATGTGCCATCTACTGTATATACTCCTGCAGAAATGGTGCAGCATTTTCTTTCGATATAATTCCTCGATGAACAAGTTGTTTGATTGACATTTCCATCGTATGCATGCCAGATGCCTTCGATGTTTGCATGATACTTACAATTTGGTGAACTTTCTCATTACGGATTAAGTTACCGATAGCGGCATTGTTGATCATTATTTCTGTCGTCGCTCGACGACCTTGATTGTCTGATGTAGGAAACAGCCGTTGAGAAATGACAGCGACTAGTACAGAAGCTAATTGTACGCGCACTTGACCTTGTTGATTTGGAGGGAAAACATCTATTATGCGATCAATAGTCGATGGTGCGCTCGATGTATGCAACGTTCCGAATACTAAATGACCTGTTTCTGCTGCTGTTATTGCAGTTGATATCGTCTCTAAATCACGCATTTCACCAACGAGAATAACATCTGGATCTTGGCGCATAGCTGCTCGTAATCCACTCGAAAAATTTAAGGTATCAAAACCTACTTCACGCTGATCAATAATGCAATTTCCGTGTTTATGTAAATACTCGATTGGGTCCTCCAACGTAATAATGTGCTTTTTCTTATTTCGATTTAAATAATCAATCATTGCTGCTAACGTAGTTGATTTCCCACTTCCTGTTGGACCTGTAACGAGAACCAACCCTTGTGGTTTAGTTGAGATTTTCTGCAAAGTTTCTGGAAGCTTCAAATCTTCTATTGAAGGAATCGTTGTAGGAACAATACGAATTGCCAAACAGATACATGAACGTTGCTTGTAGGTGTTTACACGAAATCGGGAAACTCGTGGAATTCCATAAGAAAAGTCCAACTCTCCTTTTTCTTCAAATGAAGACCATAGATGGTCAGGAATTATTGATTTCGCCATTGATTCTGTATCATCAGGTTTCATAATGTCTTTCCCATAACGCTTTAAATCACCGTTTATTCTTAAGATAGGAGGTACTCCCACTGTTAAATGAATATCTGATGCTCCCAATTGAAAGGCTGCAGTTAATATATGATCGATCTTCTTCTCCAAACCCATCACCTACTCATCAATTGCTACACGCAATATTTCTTCTGTCGTTGTTAACCCTTGTTTAACTTTTAATAAGCCATCATCAATTAGGAAAATCATACGGTTTTTCGTTGCATATTCCCTAATATTTGAAACAGATTCATGATTCATGATCATTCGTTTCATCTTATCATCTATTGCAAGCAACTCATGGATCGCAAGACGTCCTTTATACCCTGTCATGTTACATGTTCCACACCCCTTACCACGAACGATCCGTTCAATTGTTATTCCACGTTTTCGAAAAATTTCATTTTCACTTTTGGACGGAGGAACTTCGGCTTTACAATCAATACAAACTTTCCGCACAAGTCGTTGTGAGATGACACCTGTTAGTGAACTTGCTACGAGAAATGGCTCAATTCCCATATCTATTAACCTAGTTAGTGTACTTATTGAATCATTCGTATGAATCGTGCTCAGTACTAAGTGACCTGTTAATGAGGCACGAATTGCAATTTCTGCTGTTTCTTGATCACGAATTTCCCCAACCATTATGATGTTTGGATCTTGACGTAAGATCGCACGCAAGCCTTTCGCAAAGGTCATTCCAATAGTTGTATTTACATGTACTTGATTTATCCCTTCTAACTGATACTCAACAGGATCTTCTACCGTAATAATGTTCACTTCTTCAGTATTCAAATAATTCAATGCTGCATACAACGTTGAAGACTTACCAGATCCAGTCGGCCCTGTGATTAAGACAATCCCTGTCGGACGTTCAATTAAATTTAAGAACCGTTTATAATTTAATTGATTGAACCCTATCTTTTTTACGTCATTCAATGCACTACCTAAATCTAATAAACGTAAAACGATTTTTTCTCCATACACTGTTGGCAATGTCGATACACGTATGTCAACATGGTGAAAGTCAACATGAATCTTAATGCGTCCATCTTGTGGAATTCTTGCCTCAGTTATGTCTAAATTAGCCATAATTTTAATACGTGCTGTTAGAACATTTTGTAAGTGTTTTGGTAAAATTCGTTCTGTCTTTAATACACCATCAACTCGATACCGTATTAATACCTGCGTTTCTTGTGGGTCAATATGAATATCACTTGCACGTTGCTGTGAAGCGTTTTGCAATATTTGATTAACAAGTTTTACAACAGGGGAATCATCTTCTGTTATCCCTTCCTCTTCTACTTCTCCTTCTTCAGTTTTGTCATATGTCGACATGATTTCTTTCATCGATTCATCAATTTCATAATACTTAGTAATGGCTCTTAAAATATCATCCTTCGTTGCAATAGCTGTTTCAATCTGGAAGCCTGTTGAAAGACGTAAATCATCAATGGAATAAAAATCCATCGGATCAGCCATTGCTACATATAATTTTTCTCCTTCTTTTTTCAAAGGTACAATCAAATTTCGCTTAGCAAAGCTTTTCGGAACAAGATTTGTTAAGTTCGGATCGAAAGGATAACGATAAAGGCTAACATGCGGAATGCCTAATTGAAACTCCAATACTTCCACTAATTGTTGTTCGGTAATAAAACCCATTTGTAACAAAACGTCACCGAGCTTTTGTCCTTCACTCTTTTCTTGTAATGCCTGTTGTAATTGCTCTTCGGAAATAATATTTGCACCTATTAATAAGTCTCCTAATCGCTTACGTGTTTGCATCTTATATCACCCAACTTATTGTCCTTTTGTAACAACATCTTCCCCCCAGAACTCATCAACATTATTTTTTATAGCTTGAGAACGTGAAGTAGAATGTGTATTCGATTGTTCGATTGCACTTTCTTTAAGACCTTTTTGACTATTTGATAATTGTGTACTTTTTAAGCTATAAACCTCAATTTTATGAATAGGTGGATAGAAGTCTTCTGAAATATTTATTCGTTCAACATCTCCACGTACATTTACCGATTCTCTTAATACCTTCACATAGCGAGCAGGCTGACCTTCTCGCTCAGTCTTTTTCCCACCAATTGAAATAAGAGGTGAGAATTGAATAATTGTCTTATACGGATATGTCGCTTCATCGTCTTGAACCACTTTGTAATCTACAGGTGATGGTGGGCCCTTTAACTCAGCTATTAATGTCGTACCTTGTATAATAAACTGAATATTCAAATCGTAACCTTCGCGGTTATGCAACATTAACTCCATCTCTCCTGGAATGACCTTCGCTTCTTTCCCAAGCTCGCTGTATGCAGGTAATTCACGAGAAATATGTCGCTCTACTATATCGATTGTACTTGGCAAAATTGCCTCATATATAGCTGTTGCAATGATACTCATTGCATCTTTACGACTATCAGGTACATGATCGAGATTAACAGTTTCTAAGTTAAAAGCCTCTGTAAACGAAAATACACCATTAGCAGGAAGCGTAACTATATCTGTTTCCTTAATTAAATCTGAAACATAAAACTGATAACCTAAATCAAAGGTTACTTCTCCCCTTGATAAAACTACGTCAGTATTAGTTTGGTTAAGATAGTTTGCTAAATCAATCGCAGTATCGGGAACAATTAAATTCTGTGCAATTTGTAACAAGTCGCTTTCAAATTTTTGAATCTCTTCATTCGCTAATCCAAAGCTAGTATAATCAATTACTCTTGCTAATTTCGCCTTATCTAACATAACTACATAGTGATTCACCTTCCCATCAGTAATTGATTGAACTGTTTCAAGAATGTCAAACTTATAAATGTCTAAAGGTAGTGATTCAGTAACACCCCAATGATTAACAGTAATATTGATGCTTTCCTGCCACTGAATGAGTTCATTAGTAACGATCTCTTTCACTTCTTCAATTCGTATCCCTTCTAAGTCAGCTGTTCCAAGTTTCGTCCCTTCAGAATAATTTTCTGTAGATTTAAAAACAGTTGTATTTATAAAATTACCTAAATAAGTGCCACTTAAAATAAATAAGGTAGAAAAGATAATGATTAGAATAAGTTTAATAGTTTGAATCCACTTCATTTCAAATACCTCTCTTAACGAAAACTAACCTTAGACCTATAAACAACCTAATTATGGTGTTTACATGAGTAATAATACTTATTAGTTAACTAACTCACATTTATATTCATGGTTAAATATTACCATAAAGTGGTTAATTAATTTGTTACAGTTTTGGAAACTTTCGACATATTACTGCTATTTAACACTATACTATTCAATTCAACTCACTCCATATCATCTAAAACTGACAAATTATCTGTATGTTAGTTTGTATTTTCGACATTAACAGTGACTATGCTATCTTCAATTTCAGAAATTAAATCCACATCTGATTGAACATTCATAGAATTAAATTCCCTCTCCTTATGTACCAACTGTTCTTCGGTATTAATATTCATTTCATCTCGTTTATACATTCTGTCCATATCTCCTATATGTTCAACTAATGAGTTTAAGTCATGATCATGTTCTTCAATATCTTCTTGTCCATATACTGTCCTTTCTCGACTTTTGAAGATTGCTAGAAGATCATCTGGCATGTTTTCACGTTCAACATCTTCACCTTGATCATGATCTTTATTATCGGTTGGAAAAGTTGAGTCAAATCGATCTGAATTATTCTTCTTTTCTACACTTACAAGCTCATTTAATGGATTTGACGACAATTGAATTTGTTCTGTAACTATAGCTTTGTGCTGTTCTTCGTTTTGTAAGCTTTCTATTTGGTTATCAACCGCTTTTTGTCTAATTTCTTTACTTGATTGCGGAGAGTTCACATATACATTTGAATTACTTGATTTATTCATTTCAATGTCTTCCCGATCTGAATTCTGAACTTGATCCATATCCTCTTCTATATTTTTCAAATATAATTCACTTTTTTCCAGTTTGTAGACTTTGTTTTGTAATACAATACTAGCTAGAACAGTAACAAGTAAGAACATTCCAAGCACTAACCAAAGTGAATAATACTTCGTTGCATAGAGAGAACCTAATGCAGCAAATAAGGAAAAGATAATGATAATTATTTTACCTTTCGAATGGATGCTAGTTCTTCCTACAGTTAACAACGGAAATACTAGTAAAGAAAAACTAAGAGCAAATATAATTTCCCACATCATTTACAACACTTCCTTTCCAGTAAATTATTAACAATACAATGATTTTACATTAAATTACACATATTGTTATTTCGTAATTTCGTAGATATTAAGAACTTTACTTCATTCACTAAGGTGGTTGTTATGAAAAGAATTTTGAGTCAAAATAAGGGATTTACTCTTGTTGAAGTTCTTGTCGCTATCCTATTGTTAACTATCATCCTCACTTCAACGATGGCATTCTTTAACCAAGCATATTCCTATACGAAGCAAAATCAGAATAAGACAGTAGCAATTAACGTAGCCCGCAGTGTTAATTTCTTTATGGAAAGACAGAACATTAATGAACTTAGTAAAAAATCTATACAATATGTGGGGGTTGAGAATAGTGGAGGTTATACATTAATAGATAGCACTATAACTCCTAGCAGAATGATTACAATTAACAACATTCCTTATAACGTGATAGTTGATGTGGGGGACGACACTGATCCAAATGATGGCGTTCTCGTTATCCCTTATACAATCACAGTGCAAATAAATGGAAACACAATTACTAGCTTAGATGGGAGGGTTGTTGATGAAGAAATACGCAGATAAACTCCGTTCTCAACATGGCTTAACATTAGTGGAATTATTACTTACAATTACGATTTTCACGATGATTCTAGGAATGGTCTATGGTGTTCTAATCACTGGCATGGAAGCTTATAGAAAAATTGCAATTGAAGGAAATTTGCGTGATCAAGCTGATTATGTCGTGGCAATGATTATGGAAGAAATCTACGAAACTCCTATCGATCATATTGAGGATTGTGGAACTTCAACTAATAATAATTGCGTGAAAATTATTAACCGTGAATATGCTAAAGCAGATATCATAGATACTTATTCAATTGTTGATCAAAATTATCTTAAAGATAACAAAGAAGAGAAAATAATTAAATTTGAAGGTAATGATTCAGTAATCATTGATCAAGATACTATTCACACTGAAGGGGTCGAATTCACTGACTCTACGATAGAGATTATATGTGAAGAAAGACAACGCATTTTTAATAGTTCAAGTGGTCCTGTGGTAGACAGCATATGTACTAATGCTTTAATAACGATAAATTTAAACATAAATAACGGAATTGATGAAGATTCATTTTTTTACACATCCTTGACACTTAAAAGTCGATTTAGTTATTGAGGAAGGAGTATAGATGAAAAACGAACATGGCTCAACGTTATTATTAGTTATGTTAACTTCCCTTATCTTCATTGTTTTAGGATTAGCGATAATCTCTGCTAGCATCGGAGGTTCAACACGAACAGAAATTAGAGAGTTAGAAGTTAATACAACAGAACAAAGCAAAGATGTATTGGAGGATATACTAATACAAATCAAACAAAACATTGCTAGTGAAAATTTCATTCCTAATATGATGGAATTAGAGCTGCCTCCTCCAAACTATGACGATAATCTCAAAGATCAATTTAACGACATAATTGATAATGCGCAACGAAATAACTCTAATATAATTGACATCGTTTTAGAGGACATTACAAGTAATACTTTTAGTAACCTCTCCCATCAAGAAATCGAAAAAACCTTTACTAGAGTATATACCATTACGATCGAAACGCAAGGAAGCGAAACGAACAAACCTGAAATTACACGGAGATTAATCCAAAAAATCATTTTAACTCCTACACCTAGCTTTTTACAATATAGCCTTGGAAGTTCCTCAACCTTACAGTTAAATGGATCTCTTGATATTATCGGAAATGTATATGCAGAACAAATAAATATAGATGAAAAAGCAAAATTCACCGTAAATGATGTAAATGGAGAAACAGATAAAACTTACGGCACATCGATATATGGTACTTTATTCACAAATAATATGACTAAAAAAGATGTAAATAATTTCTATAAAGGAATTTATAAAACTAACAATGGCAAAGAAATTAATGGGCGACCTATTATAAAGCCAACAGGTACATTTATAGATATGAACTTTGATGAAACGTACAAAAGTAAATTAAAAGCAGCCATAGAACTAGAGAATCTCAGTAATCACAATAATAGGGTAGATTTATTAAACAAAATAGTAGATACATGTTCAGGAAATACAGATTTTAAAACTATTCTTATGCTAGGTGAGTTTGATGCAAATGACATTGGAATACATACAGAACGACCAGAGAGAGTCAACTTTCCCACAGATGAAGAATTTATTGAAGCTCTAAATCAATGGCTAAAGCCTTATAATGACCTTGAACAAATGACATCCCCTGCCATTAATTGTGGCGAATTCTTTATAGTGGAAACAGATTTCTATCGATATAAAGCAGATTGGAATGGAGACATGTTATCAAAAAATATTTACCTGATTGATATCGAAAGCTCCAATAATTCAATTACAGGACTTAACGCTAACTCAACCTTCATATTAAAACATGATATATCTATTGGTGATAATTGGATTGTTGCTGATGGCAATTTAACGATCGATGCTACGAATCAAAATGACATTATTGGGAATTTATTAGTTGAAGGGGATCTTCTGATTGCTGGAAATGACGATATAAAAATTAAAGATACTGTCTCATTTGATACGACTGCTTACGTAAAAAAAGAATCAAAAATCAATAATGTAACGATTAGCGGAGTAAATGATAAACAACTAGTTCTAATTTCTAATGGTGACCTAAACATTACACGTATTAATGAATTTCATGATGTAAATTCTGAAACTAAACTAAATAAGCGCATTAATAATACTACTAATCTTAAAGGCTTTTTCTATACTGAAAAATCAGCTACATTATATGGAGTAGGTTCTAAGTTCGATGTAAATGGTGGAGTCTTTGCAAAAGGAAACCTAACAGTTAATGCTATAAGAGGTAATATAACTAAACCCAATCTTTTATTCAATTATGATGAAAAAGAAGCTCCTTCTCGTTTTTATGTTCAACATGACTCTTCTGTCATCATTGACCAACTAGACGCTTTACCGAGAGTAAATCAATTACACTTAATTGTAGATGAGCTTATTATTAAGTAACAAAAACAAGGCTGCTTCAAAAGGTCCAATCATGTACCTTTTGAAGCAGCCTCTATTTCGCTTTACCATTTGTTATTTTCTGGTGTATCCGGTGTATCCGGTGTATCCGGTGTATCCGGTGTATCCGGTGTATCCGGTGTATCCGGTGTATCAATATTGTTATTAGTAATGATAGTCGCATTCCATATATTCTTATCTTCACTTGAAATTACTTTCAGTATCGTTTTACCTTCATCTCTTCTAGTAACGGATACTTCACCAATTTTCTTTTCATTTACAGCGATATCTATGTTATTATTTGACTTCTCCCATTCCACTCCAATTAGAAACGCATCAGATGGATAAGGTGAAGCTGTTAGAATGACTGTTTCACCTATATTAAGATTATGTTCGGGCTCTATTTTAATTTTTTTAAGTCCACTTTGAATGTCTACTATTGCTGTATCCGAATATAGGTCATTTCCATTTACTTGTAACGTTGCCTGAATAGTTACCATACCTACCTTAGGAGTTACATGATTATATTGAATTACTCCTTCGCTTGATAATATCGCCATATCAAGGTCTTCTGATGTTATTTCCCATGATACGTTATCAAGATCCGAAGTAATTTCATTAATAAGATGGTCTTTTAAGTTTTTTGGATGAATTCCAATAACTTCATAGCTGTCCGCATCGAAGGAAAATGGATTCAAATAACCTTTTGAACCATCTTTATATGTTACCTCAATTACTTTCGAGTCGTCTGTTGAATAGTTCATTGACTTGATGTTGATCCCCTTAATTAAATCTCCCTTTTGAGATTTTGCATAGACCTCCATCACATCTGTGTCATCGTATTTCAATGAAATGCGACCTTCAAAATCACCTATATATTTCAAGTTATCTGTACGGTTTGATTCTAATAGTACCGTCATATTAATTTTGTCATCAGGTGGAGTTACTGTTTCTTCTTGTTCCTGTGTACTATTATTACTGTCCCTATAAATTACTTTCGCTTCTGGAAGTTTGACGTCCTTTACTGCCCAATTAACTTTGAAGTTTACTTCTTGTTGTAAAACATGAGGTATAGTAGTTGGTTGTTCAATATCGGGATTATCGTTTGCACGCATTTGTGTTAATTTGACTGGTTGCACAGAATACTCAGCTTTAAAACTATCATTTTCTTTTAATGATAAGTATTCTTCGGTGCCGTCATTGAATGTCAGTTTATAATTATTTTCTTTGTCAAAGTTACTATTTGTAACAATTTGAAGCTCCCATTTTCCATTAGTTGATTCCAAAACATTTACTTCAGCAAACCCTTTAAAAGAATTGATATTTGGGTTCGAACTTGTAAGATCTAATTTTAGTTCTTCATTTTTATTTCCTGACACACCATTATCATAATCATAATTTTCAAAAGGTATTTCTAAATACTTTTGACCGTTTTCTTCTTTCTCTTTTATCGAACTTGTTGGATCTGAACTCCATGCAACTCCTTCTGGTAATGGTTGCTCAATAACAATATTTCTTAACTCTCCTGAAGCATTTCCTCCAACAAGTGAAAAATCATATTTCACTGTAAATTCATTATTCAAATGTTCAGTTCCTTGTTTATCAACTGTTTTATATAGATTAGAGGCTAACTCTGGATTAACAATTTCCGCTTTACCTTCAAGCTTCGGTATTGTTAGATCTACAACAGATATAGAAACTGGATCCAATTGCTTTGGCGTAATTTGATTACCTTCTAAGTCTTTATACACAAGCTTCATATCATCAAACGTATACTCACCAGCTTTGCTAAATGTGAGCGGTAAGCTTCTCAACTTATCTTCCAACGCTAATACTGGTGTACCCGCCCCTACTTCGTAAGGCACATCACTTAAGTTAATAATTGTGTAACCTTCATCATCCTTTGTTACATTGGCATCTGCCTGTAAGCCAACGTTATCTGGAATCTTAATCTTTAATTGAACTTCACTCATTTGTAATTTATCAATTGTTTCACTAAACTCAGTGAAAATTTCACTCAAATCATCTGCTGTAGCTTTTTTAGCTTCTGCCCCAGTAATATTTGATAATTCAGTGAGAAATTCCATATCTATATCATTTCTTTGTCCAAATCCAATTGAATACAGCTTAATATTATTTCTTGCCATCTCCTCAGCTTGTTTTTTTGCATGATTTCTAATTTGGTTTTTTACATAATCAGTTTTATCTACAGTAGAAGGAGGACTGATATTTACTTTAGAACCATCACTATTATTGTAAAAAATACTTCCAATTTCTTTTCCTGTAGTTAATGTTCCTAATTCGTAGTGTATAATACGTCCAGACTCTTCTATTTCTTTTGAAATAGTCGGCATTCCATCCGTAAGAAAAATGACATTTTTATTAACAGACGTGTTCTCCAACAACTGATTTGCCTTACTTAGAGCTTGTGTGTAATTTGTCCCGCCACCAACGCTCATATAAGCAGCACTAGAACGACCGTGCAACGTTTGAATTTTTCTTAAATTCACAAAATCTAAAAAGCTTCCTTCTCTCCACTCCCCATTATAGAAGCCAACATCATCTGAAAAGGGAACTAATGCAAATCGATCCTCTTCAAGACCATTATCTTTGAAATAATTAATTGCATGCTGTAAAGCAACTCTCGCAGAAGTAATTTTCTTGATGCTTCCTCCACCAGCTTTATATATTTCTCCACCCATAGAACCTGACAGATCAAATACAAACACCACTTCAATTGGTTGACGGATCCCTGAAGTGATTTCCCCTCTAGGAACAAGCTCGAAATCTAAACTAGCTTCTGCTGGTCCTCCAACTGGTTTAATAACCGAAGACTGAGAAGGAGATACGATTACATCTAACTGAGGCTCAATCTGCTCTGCATTACCAGACATACCTATTGAAAAAAATAATCCGACAACTAATATGATTGCTAAAGATACATTAATCGCTTTTTGAAACCATCCCCATTGAATCATTAACAATCCCCCTAATAATATTAGTATCGATAACCTACAATATTGAAGAAGATGCGTAGGTTATCACATGTGAACTAGTCTATTCCTCACGTTTTTTTAATAAACAAAACGGAAGATTCACGTTTTCACACTACTATCATACCAAATAGAGGTAATTCAACTGTTCTAAAGACTAATATTTAACAAAACAGCCATATTATGTTCTGTATAATTCTTTTCTTACATCAGAAATAAAATACAACGATCCAGTCACTAACACGACATCTTCAGTACCAATACGAGCAACCACTTCTTGATAGGCTTCTGACCAATGTGCAAATGCTTGCTTCTCTTTTACTTTTGATAGCTCAATTAAATCTGTACTTGCCGCTGCTCTAGGGAAATCAAAGTCTACAAATGAAATTGTATCTGCAAATGAATCTAATAATGATACCATTTCTGAAAGCTTCTTATCTTTCATCGCTGCGAAAATAATATGTACGTTGTGTTCCTTATAGTGACGCTCTACAGTATTTTTAAGTGCTTGTATGCCTTCTGGATTATGTGCACCGTCTAATATGGTCAGTGGTTTTTCTTTCACAACTTCAAATCGCCCTGGCCAACTTGTTTTCTTCAAACCTGTTCGTATATCTTGTTCATCAACGATAAGTGAATAGAAACGTTTCATATAATCAACTGCCATCAATGCAAGTGATGCATTACGGACTTGATGAGGACCCTTCATACTTATTTCAATGTTTTCTAAAGTTACAAACGGTGATTGAAACGTAAATGTTTCACCATTCTTTACATTATCACTCTCTATTATTTGAAACTCTCTACCTAATTGATACAACTTCGTTTGCTGTTCATTCACCTTCGCTTCAATAACTGCAAGTGCTTCTTGTTGTGCAACTGCTGCTATAACTGGTACTCCTGACTTGATGATTCCCGCCTTTTCACTTGCAATTTCTTCAATTGTTTCACCTAGAATATCCATATGATCGTATCCAATATTCGTTATAATTGAGAGCATAGGATGAATAACATTTGTTGAATCTAGACGCCCTCCAAGACCTGTTTCGAAAAGAACGATATCTGGGTAAGCAATACGAGCAAAATATTGAATGGAAATTACAGTTAATATTTCAAACTCTGTTGGTTTTCCTATTTCTTGATTATCATCTAAATTATCAACGATTGGTTTAACATCATTAACAACTTTCAATAGATGCTCATCTGAAATTGGTGTGCCATTCACACTAATTCGTTCATTGAATGATTCAATGTATGGTGACGTAAACGTTGCTGTTTCATGACCAGCCTCTTGAAACATATGTCGAAGATAACTAACAACAGACCCTTTACCATTCGTTCCCGCAATATGAATCATTTTCAAACGTCGTTCTGGATTTCCTAATTGTTCAAGCATCTCTTTCATTCGTTTTAAACCAGGTTTAATTCCGAAACGCTCTCTACTATGTAACCAATTTATTGCTTCATCTACCGTTGTAAACATTCGTTCTCCTCCTACATATACTTAGTCATTTTAGAGGATGTTCCAAAAGTCCGGGAAAAATGACTGTCAAATAACTGCGTTGTCTTGATTTTCTGCGCCTCATATACCCTACAAACGTACACTCTGGTGCTCAAATCTTCGCCGCCTTGTTTTCTCCGTCCTTCTTGTCCTCCTTTTTGAACAGGCTCTTTTATTCACTTACTATCATATTTGGAAAAAGCGAATCCGCTTCGGATTCGCTTTTTCTATATGCATTAACCTTTCAACTCTACGATACGTGCTTGAACCTTTTCACGTTTTTCTACGTAATCTTTTTCTTTCGCACGTTCTTCTTCAACGACGTGTGCAGGTGCTTTACCAACAAACTTCTCGTTATTTAACTTCTTCTGTACACGGTCTACTTCTTTGTTGAGCTTCTCTAATTCCTTATTAAGACGTGCTATTTCTTCATCGATGTTGATTAAACCTTCTAGAGGTAAGTACAAGTCTGCACCAGTAACAACAGCTGTCATTGCTTTTTCTGGAGCTTCAAGATCCGTTGCAAGTTTCAACTCACTCGGATTACAGAAACGTTCTAAATAGCTTCTATTTTTCTCAAGCTTGCTTAACGTATCTTCATCCTTCGCTTGAATAAATAGTTTAATTTGCTTACTCATAGGTGTGTTCACTTCAGCTCGGATATTACGAACTGAGCGGATAATATCAACGAGTAAACGCATTTCTTCTGCTGCATCACTATCTGTTAAGTCAGTGCGTACTTCTGGCCATTTTGCAATTGTGATTGATTTACCTTTCGTTGGAAGGTGTTGCCAAATTTCCTCCGTAATAAATGGCATGAATGGGTGTAAGAGACGCATCGTATTGTCTAACACATATGCAAGTACAGAACGAGTCGTTTTCTTAACCGCTTCATCTTCACCGTATAACGGGAGTTTCGCCATTTCGATATACCAGTCACATACGTCATCCCAAATAAAGTTGTATAACTGACGACCTGCTTCACCGAATTCATATTTGTCAACATTCGTCGTAACAGCTTCAATCGTTTCATTTAAGCGTGTTAAAATCCACTTGTCTGCTACTGATTTTTCACCCGACAAATCTAATTCTTCATAGGTGATACCGTCCATATTCATCAATGCAAAACGTGATGCGTTCCAAATCTTATTAGCAAAGTTCCACGTGGATTCGACTTTCTCCCACATGAAGCGTAAATCTTGGCCTGGTGTACTGCCTGTTGCTAAGAAATAACGAAGCGAATCTGCACCATATTTCTCAATAACATCCATCGGGTCTACTCCATTACCTAATGACTTACTCATCTTACGCCCTTCTGCATCACGTACAAGACCGTGTATTAAAACATCTTCAAATGGACGTTCCCCAGTAAATTCTAATCCTTGGAATATCATTCGAGAAACCCAGAAGAAGATAATATCGTAACCCGTTACAAGTGCTGCAGTTGGATAGTAACGTTTAAAATCGTTAGCATCTTCATCAGGCCAACCCATCGTTGAGAACGGCCAGAGTGCACTCGAGAACCACGTATCTAACACATCTTCATCTTGTTTCCAATTTTCAATATCTGCTGGTGCTTCGTTTCCTACGTACACTTCACCAGTTTCTTTGTGATACCAAGCTGGGATACGGTGTCCCCACCATAACTGTCTAGAAATACACCAATCACGAATATTTTCCATCCAACGAAGATACGTTTTCTCAAAACGATCAGGTACGAAATTCACTTTTCCTTCTGATTGTTGAAGTTTGATTGCTTCATCTGCCAAAGGTTGCATTTTAACGAACCATTGCGTCGAAAGATATGGTTCAACTACTGCTCCGCTTCGTTCTGAATGACCGACAGAATGCATATGTTCTTCAATTTTGAATAAAATGCCTTCTTCTTGTAGGTCTTTCACAAGTTGCTTGCGGCATTCAAAGCGATCCATACCTTCATACTTACCAGCCTTAGCATTCATCGTTCCATCTTCATTCATGACAAGAATACGTTCAAGGTTATGGCGATTACCAATTTCAAAGTCATTCGGGTCATGTGCAGGTGTAATTTTTACCGCACCTGAACCAAAGTCCATATCAACATAATCATCTGCTACAATCGGGATTTCACGACCAGTAATCGGTAATTTAACAGTCTTACCAATCAAGTCTTTATAACGTTCATCTTCAGGATGGACAGCAACTGCTGTATCTCCTAACATCGTCTCAGGTCGAGTTGTTGCGATTTCAATCGAGCCACTACCATCAGCTAACGGATAACGCATATGATAGAAGTTCCCTTGAACATCCTTATAAATTACTTCGATATCGGACAGAGCCGTCTTAGTTGCTGGATCCCAGTTGATAATATATTCTCCACGATAGATTAGTCCTTTTTCATAAAGCTTTACAAACACTTCGTTAACAGCTTTTGAAAGGCCTTCATCCATTGTGAAACGCTCACGTGAATAATCTAATCCAAGCCCTACTTTAGACCATTGCTTTCGGATAAAGTCAGCATATTCTTCCTTCCATGCCCATACTTGCTCTAAAAACTTCTCACGACCGAGGTCATAACGTGACTTACCTTCTTCACGTAACTTCGCTTCTACCTTCGCTTGTGTTGCGATACCAGCATGGTCCATACCTGGAAGCCATAACACATCATAACCTTGCATTCGTTTAATACGTGTTAACATGTCTTGAAGTGTAGTATCCCACGCATGTCCTAAATGTAACTTACCTGTTACGTTTGGCGGTGGAATGACGATTGTGTATGGTTGCTTGCGCTCATCATTCTTCGCTTCAAAAAATTTCCCATCTATCCAATAGTCATACCACTTACTTTCTACTCCTTGTGGATCATACTTTGTTGGTAAATTTACTTCTTGATTACTCATTGTTCTCCTCCAATCAAATTATCACAAGATCAAAAAAACTCCTCCCATCCAAAAAGGACGAAAGAAGTTATAATTCCGCGTTACCACCTTTAATTCATAGTAGCTAGACTGCTACTATGCTCTCAGTTCGATAACGGTGTTTAACCGGCTTTTCCTACTTTGATTTTACAGTTCAAAAAAGCTGCTTCAGGGTGACCTTCCACTCAAAATAATTCCTTAAAGAAGCTCTCAGCTAATGCTTCCTCTCTCTGAAAAGGCTCTTAAGTGTACTCTTCCCTATCAACGCATTTACATATCTAACATTATTCTACATAAGTTTTCAATGAATCGTCAATAAGTTTTACCATTTTTCAAGCCGTTTAAACATGGAATAAACATTTAATTTTCTTGTGCACACTTAAGCCCATCTTTTCATATAGTATTTTATTATTAAGTGCCTAAGTGTTTGAAAAAAGGAGTGAACCATATGAGTCAATTTTATCGCTATCGCATGCCACCTTGGTTACGCAAATGTTTAGTGATCACCGAACAAATTATCTTGCCTCTAGCTGCGTTTCAATTGTTACGCACCTTATTCTTCCCGACAACATTTGACATCATTTTATCTGGTTTTCTCATCTTTTTGTTCGTTGCATTTACTGTGAAGTGGATTTAGATGTATTCATAACTGGTTTATCGAACGTCTCGTAGACAACATGGGAAATGTTTTGAGTAAGACCAATTGTTCGCTGCAAACGCTTCACATGTTTCAGTTCATTTCTTGTTGTTTGATTTTGGTAATCGGTTATAGCATCAGTAATTGAAATGTTATTTAATAGAAGCCAGCTTAACAATAGCTTTTCATCTTCAGCCAATGGAAATATTCGTTGATAAGCTTGCAAACCAGTGAATATCGCTTTTCTACTATCTGGAAATTGATAAACATGCTGATTAACTAAATACTCAAGGTCAAAAACCGCTGGAGCGATATAGGAGTGTTCAAAATTAATAAAGTAAGATTTATCATTATGATGATTCACGAGATTCTCCAGCTTAAGAGCACCATGACAAAGTGATACACGTTCTTTTTCCTTTCCAGCAACCTTTTCATGCCACAAATCTAACTTCTGTCGTGCAATGTCGTCTAGCTTCATCATTTCATTCGCATGTAAACAATAGTTTAACTCAAATGGGGACATATAGATTTGTTGTTCACAATAGTTAAGAAAATCTTCCATTAATTGCTTGCGATCGTCCATTTTATTTGTCCAAAAGTCATAAAATTGCTCATATCTCTCGTCCTCAATCTTATTTTCTTTTGAAGTTTGCTGATGAAGTTTAGCTGATAATTTAAATACCTCATGTAACTGATCACGTGCAGACCTTTCCTTTGCTTCTATCCACGGAGTTAAATAATAATAATTCACACCATCACTACTAAATAATTGATTTGAAATCGTCGGTACAATTGGTACTCCTATACGAAGTTGACGTTTCATAAATATCTGTGTTGCTTGAACTAATGAAGAGAGTGCTTGTCCCCCACCCTTCACTTTCTTTAAAGCGTATATCCCCCCCCAAGTAAATAGTTTATATAAAGCACCATTCTCTTCAACATAATGCGGTTGAACTTGATATTGATCCATTATTGTTTGAAGATGCTCCACTTGCACTTTCACCTCTATTCATGTAGAAAAGCCCCTATCAACCAGATGCTCGCTGATATGGGCTTTGTCCTTATTTCAAAAAGTTTGAACAAATTAATGATATTGATAACTAATGTGATTAGGTTCCTCAAACACAGCTTATTTAGTTAATCCTTTCTATTGCCTTCCAAGTGGTACAGGAATATATAAAATTTGACCTTCTTGGATCTCGCCACTTTCCATGCGATTTTCTCGTAAGATTTGTGTTACTGGAACTGAATAGTTTTCAGCAATTGAATCTATTGAATCTCCTTGTTGAATGATTCTCATCCTAACCCTTGTAAATCCCTCATTTTCTTGTGTAAGCATATTTGTTAAATAGAGAGCATTATCATCTCTCGTATGTGTTTTTACTGTTTCAAGTTTATCTTCTTCTGGATCTTCATGAGAAGCTCGTTCATTAATTACTTCTTCTGCTTCTTCAATTATTGTACTATCCATTTCGAATACTTCTTCCTGTTCTTCATCCGTATAGAAAGAATCGTCTTGTTCTTCAGACCTACTTTTCACTTCAATAACCATTGACTCTTCTCGTTGCTCTTCATTTTCGACTTCTTCGATTTCTTCTGCATCTTCTTTACGCACTTCAAATTCAAACGCGGAGTATGGCTCTTCCTTCTCTTCTTCATCATGAACTATTTCTTCTTGAATCGGAAGTTCATCTGTTTCGTTTTCAACTAGCTCCGCTGATGCATCTTCTCGATATTCCTCTTGTATTAAACCACTAATCTCAATATCTGCACTGAGTTGTAGTCGGTTTTGTTGTAAAATATCGTAATCAAATGTTTCTACTAACACATAAATATCATTTAGATCAGAAATTTTTTCAACCGGGATCGTAATATCAACTGGAAAACGATGCTCCAAAGCAAATAGCCCCTCTTCCAACTCTCGCACATCGTCTGCTGTATTCATGTAAGGTTCTTCTCGGAAAGAATCCACCATTTCCGTAGACTCTAGTTCTGCTGGTGCATAGTACTCACCGGTCAATAATAAGTTTCCAACAATTGAAACATATTCCTTATTCTCTTGAATACAAATATCAGGTTCTAACGCTATGGAAACAAGGTTATCAACTTCCTGACCTCTATCAAACCAGACCGATTCTTTTACATGAAAACTTAAATTTGAGGAACGTTCATCTGACACATTCCTTCCTCCCTTCAATCACTTCACTTATTTCAACTTATGAGAGTAACCCCGTGGGTGAGATTGTTCTTATCGTTATATTCATTACTCTTACTGTATGATACATATGACTTAGAGTAGAAATGTATGCAAAGAAAAACGCACTGCCTTAATAAAAGGTACAGTGCGTTTTTTCTATCAATTATAAACCATCTAGTAATGTTAGTTTTAGATTTACTAAGTAAGTTCTTATTTTCCTTTTGCAATTTCAGCAAAGGCTTTCTCTGCAGCCTCAATCGTTTTTTCAATATCCTCATCAGAATGTTCGGTTGATAAGAACAACCCTTCAAATTGAGAAGGTGGTAAAAAGATACCTTGTTCAATCATTAATTTATAATAAGTAGCAAACATTTCTAAGTTAGATGAAGATGCCATTTCAAAGTTCATGACATCATCATTAGTGAAGAACAAACCTACCATTGAACCTGCGCGATTCACAGTATGTGGAATACCATGCTTTAGTGCAGCCTCCGTTAACCCTTCTTCTAAACGCTTTGCTTTTTGTTCAAATTGTTCGTACGTTTCTGGAGTTAACCTAGATAATGTTTCATATCCGGCAGTCATTGCTAATGGATTACCTGAAAGAGTTCCTGCTTGATAGATAGAACCATCTGGCGCAATTTGACGCATGATTTCTTCTTTACCACCGTAAGCACCTACGGGCAATCCACCACCAATTACCTTACCGAGACATGTTAAATCAGGCGTTACTCCAAAATAACCTTGTGCACAATTGTAACCAACACGGAAGCCCGTCATAACCTCATCAAAAATAAGCAATGTCCCATTCTTTTCCGTAATCTCACGTAATCCTTCTAGAAACTGGTGTTGTGGCGGTACAACACCCATATTTCCAGCAACAGGCTCTACAATAACACCTGCAATATCATCCCCAAATTGTTCAAATGCATAACGAACACTATCCAAATCATTGTAAGGAACAGTAATCGTATTCTTCGCAATAGATTCTGGTACACCAGGGCTATCAGGCAAACCGAGTGTCGCAACACCTGAACCTGCTTTAATAAGCAGAGAATCACCGTGTCCATGATAACATCCTTCAAATTTCATAATGATGTTACGATTCGTATATCCTCGTGCTAAGCGTAAAGCACTCATTGTCGCTTCTGTACCAGAATTGACCATACGAACAACTTCAATAGATGGCACACGTTCAATAACAAGTTCAGCTAACTTATTCTCAATCGCAGTAGGTGCACCAAAGCTTGTCCCTTTTTCAGTCACCTTCTTCAATTGTTCAACGACTTCATCGTGTGCATGCCCTAAAATTAGCGGTCCCCATGATAGTACATAATCAATGTATTCATTTCCGTCCATATCATACACTTTTGATCCTTTACCATAATCCATGAAGATTGGGTCCATATTAACTGATTTAAAGGCACGAACAGGGCTGTTCACACCACCTGGCATTAATTTTTTAGCTTGTTTATAATGTGCTTTTGATTTATCAAAGCTACGCATTCGATACACTCCTTTATTTCAGGTCAGCAAAAGATACTGTAGAATAACCTTTTAAAAATTCATCAACGACTTCATCGTGTATTATTTCGCTTCATTCAACCATTTTGCTACATCTTTTGCAAAGTACGTGATAATTAAGTCAGCTCCGGCACGTTTCATTGCGATTAACTTTTCCATCACAACAGCCTTCTCATCTAACCAACCATTTTGTGCTGCGGCTTTAATCATTGAATATTCACCACTTACATTATAAGCAACCATTGGTGCATTATAACGATCTTTTACTTCACGAATGATGTCTAAGTATGCAAGTGCAGGTTTCACCATTAAGAAATCTGCACCTTCTTCCAAATCTGATTCAGCTTCACGTAATGCCTCGAGTCGGTTCGCTGGATTCATTTGATATGTCTTTCGATCACCAAATTGTGGTGTACTATCAGCTGCATCTCGGAATGGACCATAAAAAGCAGATGAGTATTTTACGGCATACGACATAATTGGAATATGTGAAAATCCAGCTTCGTCTAATCCTTGTCGGATTGCTGCTACAAAACCATCCATCATATTTGAAGGTGCAATTATGTCTGCGCCAGCCTTTGCTTGACTTACTGCTGTTTGTGCAAGTAATAAAAGCGATGAATCATTCTGTACGTCCCCATCTTTAATTACCCCACAATGACCATGATCTGTGAATTCGCAGAGACATGTATCTGCTATTACAAGCATTTCAGGAAAGTTTTCTTTTATTTGCGTAATTGCTTTTTGTACGATACCGTGGTCATGATAAGCGCCTTTCCCAAGTTCGTCCTTCTCATGAGGAATACCGAATAAGACGACTGCAGGAATTCCTAAGCTACTTATTTCACCTACTTCTTCATTTAAGCAATCAAGAGACAATTGGAAAACACCTGGCATCGAAGATACTTCACGTCTAATCCCTTCACCTTCAGCTACAAACAATGGATAAATCAAGTCTTGCTTATGTACGTGAGTTTCTTGAACGATTTCTCTCATCACTTTAGATGAACGAAGACGACGATGACGCTTAAACTGTAATTCAGTCATTCCCTATATACCTCCTATTTGATAACTCTTCACTTATTTTATGTAATAACCCTTCAATCGTATATGTTTCTGCTATGATAACGTTTGGCAGTTTTTTTCGTTTCGCTTCTGATAATGTTACTGGTCCGATACAAGCGAAAATAACGTCTGTCGTTACATCTCGCCAATTTGTATCAAGTAATAGTGAATCAAATGCAGAAATTGTAGAAGGGCTAGTGAATGTCACAACATCGACATGGTCGTGTAAGATCACATTTTTCAATTTAGTTCGTGCTGCTTCATTTTGAATTGTTCGATAGACAACCAAATCATTTACTTTACAACCATGATCGAGAAGTTTAGATGGTAAAGCCTTTCTTGCAAGATCACCTCGTGTTAGCAAGATGCGCATCCCTGTTTTTAGTTGAGACGACAACTCAGCAAAAAGAACTTCCGCAGTATAAGAAGACGGCATAAACTGAACATCTATGTTATTGTCTTGTAATGTCTTCAACGTCTTCTTACCAACTGCTGCAATCTTTGGCAACTTCTTTTTCCAATCACTGTTTGCATATTTATTAGCAAATTTAACAAAGGCATGTGCACCATTCATGCTCGTTATTATGATCCAATCATAACTGTTCAATTGGGTAAAAGCATCTTGAACGACATCTTCACGTTTGGGTGGAGCAATTTTTAATAACGGAACCTCAATCGCATTACCACCAAATGATTGAATTTGTTCAATAAAAGCGCTAGATTGATGCTGAGCTCTAGTGACAAGAATGTGCACACCTTGAAGAGGTTTCAAGGCATCATTCATTACCGATCTAACTCAGCTTTTATTTCATCTAATATTTTTTGTGCACCACGTTCTTTTAAGATTTTCGCAGCCTCTTCACCTAAGCGAACAGGATCTGTACCGAATAGTTCTTCACGCAAAATCGTCTTTCCATCAGGTGTTGACACTAATGCCATTAACTTAATTTCATCGTTATCCATTATTTCAGCTAACCCTGCGACAGGAACTTGACAACTACCTTCCATTTGATTAAGAAATGCACGTTCAGCTGTAACAGTTCTTTCCACACGCTCATCCGATAATATCTGTAATGCGTCAAGAAGCTCAGTATCATCTTCACGACATTCAATTGCCAGAGCACCTTGACCTACTGCTGGAACACAAATATCTTGATCCAAATATTCCGTAACAACATCATTAGACCAATTCATACGTGCTAGTCCAGCTGCTGCTAAAATAATAGCATCGTAGTCTCCAGTATCAAGCTTAGAAAGCCGTGTATCAATGTTTCCTCGAATCCACTTAATTTCTAAATCAGGTCGCTGTGCCAAAATTTGTGCACTTCTACGTAAGCTACTCGTACCTACAACAGCACCTGAAGGTAAGTCGGCAAGCTTAACATGTCCTTTTGAAATAAATGCATCACGATAATCCTCACGCCCAGGAACACATCCGATAACGAATCCTTCAGGTAATATGGAAGGCATATCCTTCATACTATGAACAGCCATATCAATTTCCTTATTTAGCAATGCTTGTTCAATTTCTTTCACAAAAAGTCCTTTTCCACCGACTTTTGAAAGTGTAACATTTAGGATTTGGTCACCTTTTGTTACAATTTCTTTTACTTCAAATTCAAAAGGTAAACCTGCATCCTTCATTTTATTAATAAACCAATTTGTTTGCGTGAGCGCTAACATACTCTTTCTTGAACCAACAATAATCTTACGCATGATAATACCTCCGTCTTCTGCTATATGCTAATGAGCTACACCCAAAAATGGAAATTTGAAAGTGTACCAAATAAGAAGAAATTTGTTAAGAGTACGAGAAAAGCTCCTATATTCCAATAAGTTAACACTTTCCCTTGTAAGCCCTTTCCTACTCGTAAATACAAATAAATACTATATATAATTAACACCATAAATGAACCTAATACTTTCGCATCATACCATTGAAATGATTCAACTTGAATCGAAGCCCATACTATACCAAGAATTAGTGCGATCAACAACAATGGAACACCAATCATATTCAGACTATAAGATAACCGATCTAATGTCGAGAGATTGCCTAATCGTTTTAGACGTGTTCCCCACTTTTTCTTCTTTATTAACGTATATTGTAGCTCATACATCATTGTGAAAATAAACGAGAGTGAAAATGCACCGTATGACAAGATCGCAATTGTGATATGGATTAAGAGAAGTTCTGAAACTAATTGTTCTGAGAGAACCTCTGATTTGTATTCGACAGGTGTAAACAAATGTAGCGCCATGATGACAAAACCTAGTATATTTGTAAAGAATACAAAAAAATCCACTCTGAAAATTCGGTTAATGATGAGTGAACATGTTACAAGTACCCACGTATAAAAGTACAGGCCCTCTGCCATATTCAAAATAGGAAAATGTCCCAACTGTATCATGCTAGAAAGGAACGAAACTGTCTGTAAACCCCAAACAATAGAAAGCAACCAGAAGGCAACTTGATTCGCCTTCCGGTTGTTATGCAAAAAGTCAATAAAATACCCTATTAAGCTAAAGCAATATAGGATAATTGTAACATCATATAACCAGCCAAACTTAAACATATACCTAATCTCCTCTTAGGATTGTTTCGATGTCTGGTACGTTAACGTCCATCTCTTTTCTTTTTCAATTGGAATGACCACTTTATTTAATGACTTTTGTAATTCAATCTCAGCCTGAACGTCTTCTTCCAAATCGAAGATTTTCATAAATAACTTCAAAGAGTCTTCCGCGTCTTCTTGTGCCGCAATTTCTTTCGCTCGTGTTACTGGTTCACGAAGAAGCTGGTTAATGATACTCTTTGTATGCTTATTTAGAACTTTCTTCTCTCGCTCTGTTAGATTTGGAATTTTACGTTCGATGCTGTCCAATGTCTCTGCTTGCACAGCAAGTGCACGTTTGCGAAGAGAAGAGATAATCGGGACAACGCCCAGTGTATCAATCCATTGTTGGTACGCAATAATTTCTGCTTCAATCATTACCCCAACTTGTTCTGCTGCTTTCTTTCGTTCTTCTATATTTGCCTCTACAATACCTTCTAAATCATCAATATCGTATAAGAATACACTTTCTAACTTGTCAAGCTCTGGATCCAAGTCACGAGGCACAGCGATATCAACCATAAATAGTGGACGACCTTTGCGCTGCTTTTCAACTTTCTTCATCATATCTTTCGTAACAACGTATCCATTTTTGCCTGTGGAGCTAATTAAAATATCACCTTCAATTAGCGATTTTTCAAGGTTATCAAGTGAAGCTGCTTGTCCAGAAAAACGATTCGCTAATTCGACAGCCTTCTCAATCGTACGATTAATCACGGTGATTTTTGAAGCACCACTACCTTGCAAGTTTTTTGCTGCTAATTCTCCCATTTTTCCAGCACCAACAATTACAACATGCTTATCATTTAAGCTCCCAAAAATCTGCTTGCTAAGCTCTACTGCTGCATAACTAACTGATACAGCATTTCCCCCTATTTCTGTTTCAAAGTGAGAACGTTTTGCAAGAGTTACCGCTTGTTTGAAAAGCTGATTGAATAATGTTCCTGTTGTTTTTTCCTGTTGGGCAAGCAAAAATGAATCACGTACTTGACCGAGAATTTGTGTTTCTCCAAGAACCATTGAATCTAGTCCACATGCTACACGAAATAGGTGTTCAATAGCATGTTCGTTTTCATAGATCTTCAAAAAAGGAGCAAACTCATCTATCTCAAGACCAAACCATTCTGCTAAAAATGCCTTTGTATAGTAACGCCCTGTATGAAGCTGGTCAGCAACAACATATAGCTCCGTACGATTACATGTTGAAATAATAACATTTTCTAAAATGCTCTTCTGTTTACGAAGCGTTTTATGTGCTTCAGACAAGTTTGCTTCATTAAATGTCAGCTTCTCACGTATTTCAACAGGGGCCGTTTTATAATTAAATCCGACTGCTAGAATGTGCATAACTTTCTACACCCCCACTAATAAATAACCAATCCGAAATGTATAACTATGACTAATAATAACATACTCTCTTCCTACACATGTGACAAAAGTATGAACAGAATTTGAAATTATTGTGTTATGATAACAATTATTAGAGGGTATTCAAAATAATTCACGAAAATAGCTTTGAACTTCTCCCTAATATTCTATTTAAAATAATGATAAGCACTTTTGATTCATTACGAACGTACAACGTATTTCTTGTAACTATATTTTACATGTTCAATCATATCAAAATCCAAACTTAAGAATCAAGCGAATGACAAACAAAGTCATATAGTATAAAGAAACTTTCCTTATATAATTAATGGTATTAGATACTTACTACTGCTATGATTATTCAAAATACTTGAATGTAAACACAGCTTCAGTTGACAAGTACTATATACGACTATACACTCAAGTCTATCATGTCGCAAACGTCAGATTACAACATTTTGCTCATACACCATGAATCGTTTTGCCACACTTTTTTTATCTTATTTTTTTGCTTTTTAAAGAATAGAGAAAGGGTGAAAGAGTCTAATGAAGAAATATGGAATACTTCCTGGCATAATTTTAATTGGCACGGGAATTTATTTTTTTCTAAATCAATTAGATTCCTTTAATAGTAATCAATTTTTTTCTTGGCCAACTTACTTTTTAATTATTGGGTTTGCTTTTCTGCTTCAAGGTTATATAGGAAAGGATGCTTATAGTATATTTCCTGGTGTGCTGTTTGCAGGTTTTGGCGTGCATTTTCATGGTCAAACTTTATTCGATTTTTGGCCTACTCACTGGGGAATTTATACACTACTTCTTAGTATGGCTTTCTTATTTCAACATCAAGAATTAAAGAGAGGGATACTACCTGGGATCATCTTTTTAATTATCTCTTTATTCGGTATATTTGAAACCTCAATTTCTGAATACCTTACTAGTTTAAATGTTTCAATCAATTGGTTCTATTCAATTTGGCCGTTAATTTTAATAACTTTAGGGTTTTATATTTTATTTTTCAAATCAAAATAATTACCCATATACATAAAGAAAAGCCGACATATGCTGCATGTCGGCTTTTCTTATAGAAGATGTTCAAAAAGTCCGGGAAGAATGAATGTCGAATAACTGCGTCGGCTTGTTCTTCTTCGCCCTTTTGTCATCCTTTTTGAATACGCTCTTATAGTTTTTCTCGAATTGCTCTCCAAACTTCTTCTTTACCTTGAGCTGTTTCAGATGAGAAGAGGATAATTTCATCTTGTGGATCAACATTTAACGTTTCTTTAACGATTTTTTTATGTTTTAGCCACTGAGCCTTTTTAACTTTATCTGCTTTTGTTGCTACGATGATAACGGGAATTTCATAATGCTTCAAAAAATCATACATCGTAATATCATCTTTAGATGGTGCATGACGTAAGTCTACAATTTGTACAACTGCTCGAAGTTTTTCGGATGTGGTAAAATAGATTTCCATCATTTTACCCCATGCTTCACGTTCTTTTTTTGAAACCTTTGCAAAACCATAACCAGGTACATCAACAAAATAAAGCAATTCATTGATTAAGAAATAATTTAATGTCTGCGTTTTTCCTGGTTTAGAAGATATTCGGGCTAAATTTTTACGATTCGTTAGCTTATTGATAAGTGATGACTTCCCAACATTTGATCTGCCAGCTAAAGCGATTTCCGGATAATGATCTTCCGGATAATGTTCAGGATATACAGCACTTTTAATAAATTCTGATTTAGTTACTTTCATTCTTTTCACCTGCTAATGCGTGTCTCAATACTTCATCCAAATGTGATACAGGAATGAAATTCAATCCTTCCCTCACACTTTCAGGAATATCTTCAATGTCTTTTTCATTATCTTTTGGAATTATAATTTCAGTTAACCCAGCACGATGAGCACTTAATGACTTCTCCTTCAAACCACCGATTGGTAGCACGCGACCACGCAATGTAATTTCACCTGTCATACCAACTTCCTTACGTACAGGTCGATTTGTCAATGACGAAATTAATGCCGTTGCGATTGTAATCCCAGCTGATGGGCCATCCTTTGGAACTGCTCCTTCAGGGACATGAATATGAATATCATTTTTCTCAACAAACTCAGGATCAATCTCTAACTCTTCAGCACGAGAGCGGATATAACTAAATGCTGCTTGTGCAGATTCTTTCATAACATCTCCTAATTTACCTGTTAAGATGAGCTTGCCCTTCCCAGGATAGATTGACACTTCAATCGAAAGAGTGTCTCCTCCAGCTGATGTATAAGCAAGACCAGTTGCTGCACCTACTTGGTCAACAATTTCTGCTTGCCCATAACGGAATCGAGGTTTTCCTAAATACTCCTCTAAGTTCTTGTCTGTGTAAATTACACGTTTGCGCTCCTCAGATACAATAACTTTCGCTGCTTTTCTACATAGTTTTGCAATCTGTCGCTCTAAGTTTCGCACACCTGCTTCTCGTGTATATTCACGTATTAATTTAAGTAATGCCTCATCGCGAATTTGGATCTTCCCTTTTTCCAAACCATGTTCCTTCACTTGCTTAGGTAACAGGTGATCACGTGCAATATGCACCTTCTCTACTTCCGTATAACCAGCAATCGTGATAACTTCCATTCGGTCGAGTAATGGACCTGGGATCGTACTAATATTATTCGCTGTTGCGATAAACATAACTTTTGATAAATCATATGATTCTTCAATGTAATGATCACTATAAGTTCCATTTTGTTCAGGATCTAACACTTCTAACATTGCTGCTGAAGGGTCTCCCCTAAAATCATTCGACATCTTATCAATTTCATCCAATAGAAAGACGGGATTGATTGTCCCTGCATTTTTCATCCCTTGGATGATTCGCCCTGGCATCGCTCCAACATAAGTACGTCTGTGTCCACGAATTTCAGCTTCATCACGAACACCACCTAATGACGCACGAACAAAGTTACGCTCTAATGAACGGGCAATTGAACGAGCAAGTGATGTCTTTCCGACTCCTGGAGGACCTGCTAAACAAAGGATTGGCCCTTTTAATGAATTGGTCAGCTTCTGTACTGCTAAGTATTCGAGCACTCTCTCTTTCACTGTTTCAAGTCCATAATGATCTTCGTCCAATACCTTTTGTGCATTTTGAATATTCAATCGATCTGTTGTTTCTTCACTCCAAGGTAAGGCTAAGATCCAATCGATGTAGTTGCGAATAACTGAACTTTCAGCAGAAGTATTAGGAATCTTCTCAAAACGATCAAGTTCCTTTAGGGCAGCTTCTTCAACCCTTTTAGGCATTCCTTTATCTTCAATCATCTTCTTTAATTCAGCAACTTCACCTGCTTTGCCATCTTTATCACCAAGTTCTTTCTGAATAGCCTTCATTTGTTCACGTAAGTAATACTCTTTTTGAGTACGTTCCATTGAACGCTTTACACGTTTACTTATCTTTTTTTCAAGACCTAGAACTTCTTTTTCATTATTAATAATCGTAATTAACGACTCAATACGTTCTTGAACATTGGTTGTTTCAAGAATCTCTTGCTTTTCTTTAATCTTTAATGATAAATGTGAAGCTATAAGGTCAGCCATACGACCAGGTTCATCAATATCAGAAACAGAAGCAAATGTTTCTGCAGAAATCTTCTTGGAAAGTTTTATGTACTGTTCAAATTGATTGAGTAATGCACGCATTAGTGCTTCTTCTTCTACATCGTTTGTAGATTCTTCTTCAATTTGCTCAATATTTACTTCAAAATATTCATCTTCATTCGTATATTCTACAATGCGACCACGATAAAGACCTTCTACTAAAACACGAATAGTACCATTTGGCAATTTTAGCATTTGCTTTACTTTCGCAATTGTACCAACCTCATACATATCCTCTATATCTGGCTCATTCACGCCGACTTCCTTTTGTGTAACAAGGAAAATAATGTGATCATTTACCATCGCTTTCTCTAATGCTTGTACAGACTTATCGCGTCCCACATCCAGATGTAATACCATTGATGGATACACAAGTAGTCCGCGCAGTGGCAGAAGCGGAATCGTCATTTCCATCATTTCCGTCTTTTTCGCCATAAACCTTACACCTCCAAATCTAAACGGACAAAACTAATTAAACCTTTGTACAATTCTATCTTATTTCGTCAAGGTTTGTCTATTAAGAAGAATAAGAAAAATAGTGTGGAACTTCGTATAACGATACATATTAGCTTCTTGAATAAAGTATTTTCCTCTAAATAATAACTTCACCTTTTTAACTCAAATCAGTTATTCTCTCTACCTCACTTATACATATTATAAAAACAAGCAAACATTGAAGGGAACTTGGTTGAAGATAACCAAGCTCCCAAATAGCATTTCTAAACTGATTGAGATTGAGAAGAAACTGCACCTGATGCAGGAACTGCTTGCCCCTCCTCATTTGGTGCTTCAATTAGAGAATGTTGGAATACTTCATGCAAATGCGTAACTGGTATAATTGTAATTCCAGTGAAATCTTTGAACATCTCTTGGTCATTATCCTTTGGAATAAGTACAGTTTTGGCTCCTGCTTGCTGAGCTGCCTTAATCTTAGCTGGAACTCCACCGACAGGTTTAACATTTCCATAAATGCTTATCTCGCCCGTCATCGCAACTGTGTTTTGGACTGGTATGCGTTGAATTGCTGAAAATACACCAGTAGCGATTGCGATACCTGCAGATGGGCCATCAACAGGTACACCTCCAGGGAAGTTAATATGAATATCATAATCCCTTTTGATGTAACCCATCGCTGTCAACACTGTCATTACATTCTCTACAGAACCTTTCACCATACTTTTTCTCCGTATTGATTTCGCCTGATTTCCTATACTCTCTTCTTCAACAATTCCTGTAATCGTAATGTTTCCTTCCTTTACAGCTGGTAAAGCTGTCACTTCAAGTTCTAATAAAGCACCTGTATTTGGACCAAATACCGCTAAGCCATTTACAAGACCTTCACGTGATTCACTATGAATAGAACGCTCCCAACGTGGCGTTAGTTGACTTGATTGCACAACCCATTCAATATCCTTTTGTAAAATCTCTTCCCTTTTTTCATTAATTGCTAAACCACTTGCTATTTGGATAAGGTTAACAGCTTCCCGCCCATTTTTTGCATATTTTGCAAGTAACGCTAAGCAAGTTTCATCAACCTTGAGTCCAATCTTATCTACTGCACCTCTTGCGATACAAATAACTTCTTCCTTATCGAGCGGACGAAAAAAGATTTCTAAACAACGGGAACGAATTGCAGGAGGTATTTCATCTGGTGTACGAGTCGTCGCTCCAACCATTCGAAAATCAGCTGGTAAACCATTTTTAAAGATATCATGAATGTGGTTTGGAATTTGATGATTTTCTTCATTATAATAGGCACTTTCCAAATACACTTTCCGATCTTCTAATACCTTTAACATCTTATTCATTTGCACTGGGTGTAATTCACCAATCTCATCGATGAATAAGACACCTCCATGTGCATGTGTAACTGCACCTTGTTTCGGTTGAGGAATGCCTGCTTGCCCCATTGCACCTGCTCCTTGATAGATAGGATCATGTACTGAGCCAATAAGTGGGTCAGCAATTCCACGTTCATCGAACCGAGCTGTCGTTGCATCTAATTCAACGAAAACAGCATTCTGCTTAAATGGAGAACGTTCGTTTTTCTTCGCTTCTTCCAATACAAGTCTTGCCGCAGCTGTCTTACCAACTCCTGGAGGTCCATAGATTAATACATGCTGTGGATTTGGACCACACAAAGCTGCCTTAAGGGCACGTATCCCATCTTCTTGCCCGATAACATCATCAAATGATTTTGGACGGACTTTTTCTGATAGTGGTTCTGACAATGAGATAGAACGGAGCCTCCTTAGCTCTTCCATTTCTTTACGTGACTCTTTATCAATTGATACTTTCTGCGTTCGTTGGTTTCTTAGTAAATTCCAAAAATACATCCCAATTACAACACCGAAGAATAGTTGGATAAATAACGCAATTCCTGTCCAATTCATAATAAACCTCCTGCTTTTATTGCTAGTTAAACATTAGTATCTCCCGAGGGAAGTAATACTAAACCAACACAAAATTGAAGGTTTATGGAAAAAACAAGTAATTATGAATGTAACTTCAAAACATTTTTGTTATACGTGAAAAGCCAACTGAGATTTACTCAGTTGGCTTCTAATTTAATTATGCACTTTCACGTGGTGTTTCTTGATTAAGGTCAAGAATTGTACCATCCTCTAATACTAATTGAGGTTTTGCATTACCTTCTACAGTTTCAGCATTGATGATACACTTTTCAATGTCTTCACGCGAAGGTAAATCATACATTACATCAAGCATGATGCCTTCAATAATGGAACGAAGACCACGAGCACCTGTCTTACGTTCAATTGCCTTCTTAGCAATTTCTTTTAACGCACCCTCTTCAAATTCTAATTCAACATCATCTAACTCAAGAAGCTTCTGATATTGTTTTACAAGAGCGTTTTTAGGTTTCGTTAGGATTTCGACTAATGCGCCTTCATCCAACGGCTCTAGACTACCAATTACAGGTAGACGACCGATAAATTCAGGGATTAGACCGTAACGAAGCAAATCTTCTGGTAATACTTTGGAAAGTAGTGCACCATGGTCAAGGTCTTCTTGTGTAGTATCTGAGCCAAACCCAATGACTTTTTTCCCAAGACGACGTTTAATAATTTGATCAATTCCATCAAATGCGCCACCACAAATAAACAAAATATTCGTCGTGTCAATTTGAATGAATTCTTGGTGTGGATGCTTACGTCCACCTTGTGGAGGAACGCTAGCAACTGTACCTTCCAAGATTTTCAATAACGCTTGCTGTACACCTTCTCCAGAAACATCTCTAGTAATAGATGGGTTTTCAGACTTACGAGCAACTTTATCAATTTCATCAATGTAGATTATACCTTTTTCTGCTTTCTCTACATCGTAATCAGCTGCTTGGATAAGCTTTAAGAGAATATTCTCAACATCTTCACCTACATATCCAGCTTCTGTTAGAGAAGTTGCATCTGCAATTGCAAATGGTACATTCAAGATTCTTGCTAACGTCTGTGCTAGTAACGTTTTACCGCTTCCTGTTGGTCCAATCATAGCAATATTACTTTTAGAAAGTTCAACTTCATCAATCTTACTGTTGGAATTAATACGCTTATAATGATTGTAGACTGCAACAGACAAATTCTTCTTAGCTTGGTCTTGTCCGATTACGTAGTCATCTAAAATTTCTCGAATCTCACGTGGTTTTGGTACATCTTTAAATTCTACTTCTTCTTCCGTACCTAATTCCTCTTCTACGATTTCTGTACAAAGCTCAATACACTCATCGCATATATATACACCAGGACCCGCCACTAATTTACGAACTTGGTCTTGCGTTTTACCACAAAATGAACACTTTAATTGTCCTTTTTCTTCGTTAAATTTAAACATAAAATCACCCCTTGCAAATATTAACTCGGAAAGCCAAAAGCCTCAGGTGATTTGGAGTATTAAATTCAATTAAAAACTCCAAAAGTCACTTGTCCGTCTTCACCAAATTGATTATGTATTGCATTGTACCATAGTAACTGAAAAGAGCGGTAGCGATCCAACTTCGCACCAAATTATGTATGAAACAGCTTCATAAAAAAAGTATGTCTCCTCTTAATCAATAGTATCTGCAAAAAATGAAAAATATGCTTGATGCAGAAAATTATCCTCCTTACATTCCTATTAGCCATTGATCTTCATTTTTCCTTTATCTTGAAGAAAACTTTTTAATTTGTTCCCTTTCTATAAGTTATCATGAAAGATAGACTTTTAAACATGTAGAGGAAGTTAATTTTGATTTATCTTGGCAAGTTAATGATAAGCCATGCGCATTCAGTACAATTTCAATTTGAAGCAAAAGAAGGTGTAGAACCTTTTTCATAACAGCAACCTATAACTACTTAAAGCTTATTATATTGTAAAACAAGGCACGAGTAATTCGCGCCTTGTTTTATTTATAATATAATCTTATGCAGCTACTTTACGATTCTCTACAAGGAAATCAATTGCTTTACGGATTTTAAGGTCTTCCTTCACACGGTCAGATGAACCACCAAGCATTTTCGTAAGCTCATCAACAGATGTTTGATACATTTCAGCCATCTTATCAAGCTCTTCCTTAACATCTTCCTCAGAAGCTTCTACATTTTCAGCAATCGCAATCGCTTCTAAAGTTAAGTTTGTACGAACACGCTTATTAGCATCTTCTTTCATTTGCTCACGAAGGGCATTCTCATCTTGACCAGAGAATTGGAAGTACATTTCAAGGTTCATACCTTGCATTTGCAAACGCTGCTCAAATTCACTCATCATTTGCTCAATCTCTGTATCGATCATTGCTTCTGGAACGTCAATCGTTGCATTTTCTGCAGCTTTTTCAACAAGTTGGTCACGCATACTTGTATCTGCTTCGCGCTCTTTACGTTCTTTAATTTGCTCGTTTAGCTTATCTTTTAAACCTGCTAAAGTTTCAACTTCTTCGTCTACATCTTTCGCGAACTCATCATCAAGTTCTGGAAGTTGTTTTGTTTTAATTTCATGAAGCTTCACTTCAAATTTCGCTGGTTTTCCTGCAAGTTCTTCAGCATGGTATTCTTCTGGGAAAGATACTTCAACGTCCTTTTCTTCACCAGTAGCCATCCCTTCGATTTGCTCTTCAAATCCAGGAATGAATTGACCTGAACCAATTTCTAGTGAGTAGTTTTCAGATTCCCCACCTTCGAATGCTTCACCATCAACAAAACCTTTGAAGTCAATTACGACAGTATCACCTTTCTCAACTGTACCTTCTTCTTTTACAACTAATTCAGCATTTTGCTCTTGTAGACGCTTCAGTTCGTCGTCTACGTCTTCATCTGTCACTTCAGCATTCATTTCTTCAACTTCTAAGCCTTTATATTCTCCAAGTTCAACTTCTGGCTTAACTGTAACAGTCGCTGTAAAGATAAATTCTTTACCTTTTTCGATTTGTTCAACATCAATATCTTCTGGTTGAGCTACTGGAGTGATACCAGTCTCATCGATTGCAGCACTGTAAGCTTCTGGTAACATAATATCTACAGCGTCTTGATAAAGAGATTCTACACCAAAACGTTGTTCAAACATAAAACGTGGCATTTTCCCTTTACGGAAACCTGGAACGTTAATTTGTTTTACAACTTTTTTAAATGCTTGATCAAGTGCTTTGCTCACTTGTTCCGCTTCTACCTCTACTGTCAACTTAACTTGGTTGCCTTCTAATTTTTCCCACTTAGCAGCCATATTTTTTCCCTCCAACATCTATTATTATCTACTAATTAATGACATTTACCCAAAACGAGATTCATGTCAGTCATTCATCTTATCGTTCATTCTCACCATTGTGAGAAACACACATGTAATAAAACAAAGACGAATTTTGTATATTAGTCACATATCTACAACCATTATATTATAACATGAAAAATAATCGTTTCAATAGATACAATTAACTTGACTCAGATCACAACCTACACCTAATCGGAGAGGTGAATCATTTTATAGTAAGCAGTCTATGATCAATATAAAAAACATAGATTCATTTTAACTCTGGTCAGTGATTTAACTCAATTCTTTCTACTTCTAACAAAATTGATAAGGCTTCGTTTAAATCAGTTTCACCTACTACATAATGTTCATTCAATTCTTCAATAGACAAGCTAATACCTTGCATTTCATACCCTAACTTATAAAGAGCAGCTGCCCACACTTGTGCATTATGCGGAACAAACGACAACGGATAACGCATAAGAACCGTTCGTTGCCATAATTCAACTACTAGTTCAAACAAAACAGGATTGTTTTGCCCAAGCTGTGCTTCTAAAGCTGTATGTACGTCACTTTCAAAACCTTGCTCATTAGCATACGGAATGTTAACTGGATTAACAATAACTGCTTCCCCAAACTTCCGCACTGTTATCATCATGTCAACTTCTTGTTCTTTAAGTAATTGCAATAAAAGAGCTTGTACAAACGGATGAGAGCTATTATCACCTAAAAATTGTTCTATTTCATTTAAATAAGGACGTAGGTTAGCTGTCTGTAATTTTTGAACTAACGTTATTTGTTCAGCTATACTATCTAATTTTAATAACCCTAATTCATCGTCAACATGGTCTACATCTACCATTTGTGTATCATTATTAAATTCTGTTTTATTTAGCTTTCTCCCCAATTGAAGCAAATGATAGATTGATTCTGCATATTCCTTTGGTGGGGGATGCTCTTGAAGTACAGTTTCTAACGTAACAACTATTTCGGAATATTCCTTCAACTGCATCAATATCGTTGTATAAATGTGTAAGACTTCAAAATAGTCGCCAATCCCTTTATTTAATAGTTCCTTACATTTCTCCTTTGCATCGTTTAGCATGCCTAACTCTAACAAACAAAGAACAATACCTACTTCTGCTTCTTGATAAAAATTATGCTCCTGAAGCTGTTGGAAATATTCCAATGCACGACTGTAATTTTTATTATCCAGCTGCTCCATTCCTAACTTAAGAAGTCTTTCTTCCAGATTAGGAAATGCTACAACCTTTGAGTTTTTCTTTTTTTTCATTTGCATCGCCTCTTCTAATTAGCCGATATATCGGTATCAGTGTAGCAATTCCAACTTAAAAAGACAAGTAAGGGAACAGTTAATTACTCTCATTAGTATATCTCACTCTGATTGCTACTATTATTTTATATTGCTATTTATCTAGCATAGCAATATAAAATAATAGTAGCTATATCACCAAAATAAAGACCTCAGCAATTTGCTGCTGAGGTCATTCACTTAACGGTTTGCTTCAAAGACAGAAATCTGTTGTTCATAATTTAATGTAACATCAATTTCATCCCAACCATTAAGTAGCATCTCTTTCCAATATCCATCTATTACGAACGTGCTTTCAAATCCGCTATCATCCACAACCTTCTGTTCTTGCAAATCAACTTTAAGTTTATAGTTAGAAACTGTTGCCTTGTTTTGTAACTCTTTCACATGTTGTTCATCTAAACGAATTGGTAGAATACCATTTTTCAAACAATTATTATAAAAAATATCAGCAAATGATGGCGCAATGATGACTCTAAACCCATAATCTTGTAGTGCCCATGGTGCATGTTCACGAGAAGAACCACACCCAAAATTTGGACCCGCTACTAATATAGATGTACCTTTGTTTTCTAACTGATTCAATTCAAATTGGTCATTATCACTTCCATCTGCATTAAATCTCCAATCAAAAAATAAAAACTTCCCAAACCCCGTCCGTTCCACACGCTTTAAAAATTGTTTTGGGATGATTTGATCTGTATCGACATTAACTCGTGGCATCGGTGCCACCTTTCCATAATGGACTACAATTGGTTCCATGTGACTCACTCCTCCTTCTGAACTTATGTCTTTTCCTTATATATTTCAAAAATTCATTTCAAAATAGTGACTTCATTAAACATATTGTTGTTCGTATTTTCGTACGTCAACAAAACGTCCTTCAATTGCTGCAGCAGCCGCCATTTCAGGACTAACCAAATGTGTACGTGCACCTTTTCCTTGTCGTCCTTCAAAGTTTCTGTTTGACGTTGAAGCACATCGTTCACCTTCTGGAACAGTATCAGGGTTCATTCCTAAACACATACTACAACCAGACTCTCTCCAATCGAAACCGGCTTCAATGAAGACTTTATCTAATCCCTCTTGCTCAGCTTGAAGCTTGATTTTTTGTGATCCAGGTACTACAAGTGCACGTACATGAGAAGCAACATTTCTCCCTTTTACAATTTTTGCAGCAGCACGTAGATCACTAATTCGTGAGTTCGTACATGATCCAATAAATACATGTTGTATTTCAATTTCACTTATTGGTGTACCTGCCTCTAATTTCATATATTCAAGCGCTTGTTTCGTTGCCACTTGATCTGTTTCTGATGAATAATCATTTGGAGATGGAACAACATCATTGATTGCCACACACATAGATGGATTCGTTCCCCATGTGACTTGTGGTTCAATGTCTTCTCCTTTTAGCTCGATAACCCTGTCATATTGAGCACCATCATCCGTTGATAGAGATTCCCACTCTTTAACGGCTTTATCGAATTCTTCTCCTTGTGGCACATGTTTACGACCTCGAAGATAATCAAAAGTAATATCGTCAGGGCTAATTAATCCTGCTTTAGCTCCACCTTCAATGGACATGTTACAAATTGTCATTCGTTGTTCCATACTCATGCTTCTAATTACATCACCAGTATATTCAATTACATAACCTGTACCGAAATCTACACCGTGTTTCCCAATTACAGCTAGAATTACATCCTTCGCTGTCACTCCTGCTTGTAACTTACCGGTCACTTTAACTTGCATAGTCTTTGGTTTCAATTGCCAAAGTGTCTGCGTTGCAAGTACGTGTTCAACTTCACTCGTACCGATACCAAACGCTAATGCACCAAATGCTCCATGAGTAGACGTGTGACTGTCACCACAAACAATCGTTTTGCCTGGCTGTGTTAAACCGAGTTCAGGACCAATTACATGAACAATCCCTTGGTCTGGACTGTTCAAATCTGCAATTTCAACACCAAATTGCTCACAGTTATCACTCAATGTTTCAATTTGTTTCTTTGCAATTGGATCTTGAATATTATACCGATCAGCTGTCGGAACATTATGGTCCATTGTTGCAAATGTAAGGTCTGGTCGTCTCAATTTTCGATTCTTAAGACGCAAACCTTCAAATGCTTGTGGAGATGTCACTTCGTGCACGAGATGTAAATCTATATATAACAGTGTAGGTTTTCCCTCTTCTACTGTCACAGTATGTTTATCCCAAATTTTCTCAATAATTGTTTTAGGTTTTGACACAACTCTATCTCCTTTCTATTAAATAAAACTAAAATATTAATGTTCTCATCTAGTCAATTAATTTACCTTGACTACTTTAGTTTTAAATTAGGTCAAAATTATTAGTTTCTACGTTTATGCAAAATCGAATGAATTACAAAAAGCGATTCTATAAAAAACCTTAAATAAATTAATAGTTTTTTTATTCAACAATTATAATAGGAAGAAATTCGTCATTATAAAGTCTATTGAGCAATGATGTCAGCCAATTAATTGGCTGACATCTTTGTGGATTTGTGTAATATTGTTATTGTTTCAATAACCTTATTTGTCATTTCATCTGTAGAAAGTATAAGTTCAGAATGATCCGCTAGATCGGCAGTACGATAACCTTCTTCAAGAACACATTCAATTGATTTCTCTATTAAACTTCCTTCATTATTCATTCCAAAAGAATATTTCAACATCATAGCAACAGAAAGCAATGTAGCTAGTGGATTCGCTTTATTTTGACCTGCAATGTCTGGTGCTGAACCATGAGCTGGTTCATATAATCCAGGTCCATTTGCAGATAAACTCGCTGATGATAACATTCCTAGTGAACCTGTAAGCATCGCAGCTTCATCACTTAAAATATCTCCAAACATGTTCTCTGTTACAATAACATCAAATTGCTTCGGATTACGTATAAGTTGCATCGCAGCGTTATCGACAAGCATATGACTTACTTCTACTCCTGGATACTCATGAGCGATTTCATCTACAATTTCTCTCCACATACGGCTTGATTCTAATACGTTCGCTTTATCAACAGAAGTCAACTTACGACGTCGTAGTGCTGCAAGTTCGAAGCCCTTGCGAACAATTCGTTCAATTTCTTCCCTAGAATAATAAAGTGTATCAACAGCTATCTCTTCACCGCTTTTAGCTTTTCGTCGTTCACTAGGCTGACCAAAATAAATGCCACCTGTTAACTCACGAACGATCATAAGATCAGTCCCGTTAAGGACAGACGGTTTCAGCGTTGAAGCATCACTCAAACTATCAAATGCTATTACTGGACGAAGGTTCGCAAATAATTGTAAAGACTTTCTAATTCCCAACAAACCTTTTTCTGGTCTTAGATCCGGAGGATTATTATCCCACTTTGGTCCACCTACTGCACCAAGTAAAATAGCATCACTTTCCTTACAAACTTTTATCGTTTCTTCAGGAAGTGGAGTGCCGTCTATATCAATCGCTTCTCCACCAATTCTTGCATACTCATAAGAGAAGTCATGATCGAACAGGTTAGCAATTTCATTAAGTACAGTGATAGCACTAGAAATAATCTCTTTCCCTATTCCATCTCCAGGCAAAATTGCGATTTGTTTCTTCATTAATATAATGCCTCCATTCGCTCCTACTTTTTTACAACCTTACGATTCTCTTCATGCCATTGTTCTTGAAGTAAGACACGATTTATAGCATTCAAGTAAGCCTTTGCTGATGCTTCTAACACATCTTGCGCTGTCCCACGACCTCTTGAGGATTTATTTCGGAAATTAACAGATACATATACTTCAGCTAATGCATCACGACCACCTGTATTTGCTTGGATACGATAATCATCCAATCTAACCGGTGACTCAATCATTCTCTCTAGCGTATTATAGATCGCTTCAACACTTCCAGATCCTGTATTTGCCTCTTGTAATTCATTTCCTTCTGGATCTTTTAAAGTAATCGTTGCTGTTGGAATATTATTTGTACCATATTGAACTTGTAATGCAGTCATCTCATAATAAGTTGTAGCAGCTCCAAGTCGTTCTTCAGTCACTAATGCCATCAAATCATCATCTGCGATCTCTTTTTTCTTATCTGCTAATTCTTTGAAGGCAATGAACAAGCGATTCATCTCTTCATCTGACATTTCATATCCTAATGATTCCATGTGAGTCCGAAAAGCATGTCGCCCTGAGTGCTTACCAAGCACCATAGAATTAGATGCTACTCCTACAAGTTCTGGTGAGATGATTTCATACGTTGACTTTTCTTTTAAAACACCATCTTGATGAATACCTGATTCATGTGCAAATGCATTTTTTCCAACCACTGCTTTATTTGCAGGTACAATCATACCTGTCAACTTACTAACTAACGTACTCGTACGCATAATTTCATTTAATTGCAAACCTGTATTTGCTTGATAATAATCTTGACGAATATGCAAAGCAACAGCAATTTCTTCAAGTGAAGCATTTCCAGCACGCTCACCAATACCATTAATCGTACATTCTAGTTGATCCGCTCCATGTTCAACTGCTGAAAGGGAATTGGCTACTGCCATACCTAGATCATCATGACAGTGAGCCGACAATATTGCTTTATCAATATTTGACACATTTTCCTTTAAATAAGTAAATACATTCCCATATTCTTGAGGTGTAATGTATCCAACCGTATCTGGAATATTAATTACTTGAGCACCAGCATCAATGACTTCTTTTACTACTTTAGCTAAGAAAGGCAGTTCTGTACGACACGCATCTTCTGCAGAAAACTGGATAATCGGAAATTTTTTAGAAGCATATTTAACAGATTCTATCGCAGATTCAATAACTTCTTCGGGTGACTTACGCAACTTATATTTCATATGAATTGGTGATGTTGCGATAAAAAGATGGAGACGCGGCTCTGCGCCCCCTTTTAAAGCCTCCCATGATGTGTCAATATCTTTCTGATTTGAACGAGATAAACCTGTAATTGAACAACCTCGAATACGTTTGGCAATTTCTTGAACTGCACGGAAATCACCTTTTGAAGATGCTGGAAAACCAGCTTCCATGACGTCTACTCCTAAACGTTCAAGCTGTCTCGCTACTTCCAGCTTTTCAGTAAAGTTAAGGTTCACACCTGCAGATTGCTCACCGTCTCGAAGAGTTGTATCAAATATGCTAATTTTTCGCACTGCTGACCACTTCCTTAGATTTTTTAGCTTTTACGAATGGCATCATTTCACGTAGTTCACGACCTACTTCTTCAATAAGATGTTTATTTTCATTTGCATTAATAGCTGTAAACTCAGGGCGATTAGCTTGATTTTCAAGAATCCATCCTTTAGCGAATTTACCAGTTTGAATATCTTCTAATACTTCTTTCATATTTGCTTTCACGCGATCGTCAACTACTCGCGGCCCTGATACGAAGTCACCCCACTGTGCAGTATCAGAAATAGAATAACGCATACCTTCAAGACCACCTTCGTACATTAAATCAACGATTAACTTCAGCTCATGAAGACATTCAAAATATGCTACTTCGGGCTGATACCCTGCTTCAACAAGCGTTTCAAAACCTGCTTTAACAAGTGATGATAAACCACCACAAAGTACAGCTTGCTCACCGAACAAATCAGTTTCCGTCTCTTCTTGGAACGTTGTTTCAAGTACTCCTGCACGCGCAGATCCAATTACTTTAGCATAAGCAAGTGCAATGTCTTTTGCTTGACCCGTTTTATCTTGGAAGATACCAATTAATGCCGGCACTCCTGCACCTTCAGTATATGTTCTTCTTACTAAATGACCAGGACCCTTCGGTGCTACAAGAAATACATCTACATTTTCAGGTGGAACAATTTGATTAAAATGAATATTAAATCCATGGGCAAATACTAAGGCATTTCCTTCTTGTAGACCTTCTTTAATCTCAGTTTCATAGACTTTCGGCTGATATTCGTCTGGTAAAAGAATCATAACGATATCTGCAATTGCTGCAGCTTCTTTAACACTTACTACTTGGTGACCATCTTCAACAGCCTGATCCCATGACTTACCTGGACGAAGACCTACTACTACATCTACTCCACTTTCTTTTAAGTTCAAGGCGTGAGCATGACCTTGAGAACCATATCCAATGATAGCTACTTTCTTATTATTTAATAACGTTTCATTTGCGTCTCCATTGTAATAAACTTTTGCCATTATAAATCTCTCCCTTTTCATAGTTAATTGTTATTTTTATATAAATTAATTAATAATACTTACAGGTTTATTATCTGATGTTGCCTTTGTCAGTGAACCACGTGTAAATGCAGTTGTTCCTGTTCTTGCGATATCCTTAATGCCATATGGCCTTAATAACTCAATGAGTGCTTCAATTTTTTCAGAATCTCCAGTTGCTTGCACAACCATTGTGGTTTTACTGACATCAACAATTGTGGCACGGAAAGGAGCAATCAAGCCTGTGATTTCACTTCGGGTTTGTGCAGTAGTAAGGACTCTTATTAATGCCAACTCCCTTGCTACCATAGGCTGCTCAGTTATATCTTGTACTTTGATCACATCGATCTGCTTATTTAATTGCTTTGTGAGCTGTTCTGCTTTCTGTTTGTCATCTACATTAACTACGAATGTCATTCGAGAAATTTCAGGTGTTTCAGTATGACCAACAGTAATACTCTCAATGTTGTAACCTCGACGCGAGAAAAGACTAGTGATTCGGTTTAAGACCCCAGAATGATTGTTCACTGTCGCTGTTACAATTCTTTTCATAATTTCACCCCCACCATTTCGTGTAATCCTTTACCTGGTGCTACCATCGGATACACATTTTCTTCTTCTGTTACTCTAAAATCAATTAACACTGGACTGTTAATTTCAAGTGCTCTTTGCAAAGTTTCCTTTGCTTCTTCTTCCGTTTCTGCCCGGAAGCCTTTAACTCCATATGCGTCTGCTAACTTCACAAAATCTGGTTGAGAATCGATTACAGAATGTGAATAGCGTTTATCGAAAAATAGCTCTTGCCACTGACGAACCATACCAAGCCTTTGATTATTTACGATAACCACTTTCACAGGTAAATTACGCTCTGCCATAATCGTTAGCTCCTGATTTGTCATTTGGAACCCTCCATCACCCACAATTGCGATAACCGTTGCATCTTTCTTTGCAAGTTGTGCTCCAATTGCTGCTGGAAGACCAAACCCCATTGTTCCTAATCCACCAGAAGTTACCCAATGGTTCGGTTTATTAAAGGAATAATATTGTGCCGCCCACATTTGATGCTGACCTACATCAGTCGTAACAATAGCATCCCCCTGTGTAGCTTCATGAATCATTTGTATTAATCGCTGTGGTTTGAGTAATGGAACGGCTTTTTTGTACACTAATGGATACTCTTCTTTCCAATTATGAAGCTTCTTTCGC
>NZ_MJEH01000060.1 GCF_001742425.1 Bacillus solimangrovi | reverse complement strand
AAGATCCGAAGTAATTTCATTAATAAGATGGTCTTTTAAGTTTTTTGGATGAATTCCAATAACTTCATAGCTGTCCGCATCGAAGGAAAATGGATTCAAATAACCTTTTGAACCATCTTTATATGTTACCTCAATTACTTTCGAGTCGTCTGTTGAATAGTTCATTGACTTGATGTTGATCCCCTTAATTAAATCTCCCTTTTGAGATTTTGCATAGACCTCTATCACATCTGTATCATTGTATTTCAATGAAATGCGACCTTCATAATCACCTATATATTTCAAGTTATCTGTACGGTTTGATTCTAATATTACCGTCATATTAATTTTGTCATCAGGTGGAGTTACTGTTTCTTCTTGTTCCTGTGCACTATTATTACTGTCCCTATAAATTACTTTCGCTTCTGGAAGTTTGACGTCCTTTACGGCCCAATTAACCTTGAAGTTTACTTCTTGTTGTAAAACATGAGGTATAATAGTTGGTTGTTCAATATCGGGATTATCGTTTGCACGCATTTGTGTTAATTTGACTGGTTGCACTGGATAACTCTTTTTAAAATGAGCATTTTCAATTAGTGATAGATATTCCATAGTACCATCTTCAAATGTTAGTTTGAGATCATTCATTTTATCAAATCCATGATTTGTAACGATCTCAAGTGTCCATCTCTCTTTTTTTTCTTCTCCATTATCAATCAAATAAACATTATCAAATTCCCTGTAAGAATTTAAGTCTGGATTTGAAATTATAAGGTTCATTTTTTCTGATGTTTCTCTTTGTTCGCTATCTAATCCAACTTTTGAATATTCTAGATTTTGAAAAGGAATTTCAATATATCGTTGACCGTTTTCTTCTTTTTCTTTTATTGCACTTGTTGAATCTGAACTCCATGCAACTCCTTCTGGTAACGGTTGCACTATCACAATATTTGTTAAGTCTCCTGAACCACGCCCTCCAACAAGTGATAAATCATAATTCACTGAAAATACATTTTTCAAATCTTCAGTTCCTTGTTTATCAACTGTTGTATATAGATTAGAGGCTAACGCTGGATTAACAATCTTGGCATTACCTTTAAGAATTGGCGTTTCGTTATCACTATTAACACTAATTAGAGAGCTACTCTTTATATCCTTATTTTCACTTGAAATTACTTCAAGTACCGTATAACCTTTATTTTTACTTGTAACGGATACTTCACCAATTTTCTTTTCATTTACAGCGATATCTATGTTATTATTTGACTTCTCCCATTCCACTCCAATTAGAAACGCATCAGATGGATAAGGTGAAGCTGTTAGAATGACTGTTTCACCTATATTAAGATT
>NZ_MJEH01000059.1 GCF_001742425.1 Bacillus solimangrovi | reverse complement strand
AATTTTGGTTGTTCTCAGTTTGTAGAGAAACCTTCCGTTTCTCTACAAACTATTTTTATGTCCGTGATTTGAAATAGATTTTAGTTGATAAATACCACAGAAAAAGACTCCACTACACCTAGTTCAACCTGTCTAAATGTAGGGCAATCTTTTTCATGTTCTGACAAGCTGCGGTGAGTAGTGCTTGTTCTTGAACATTTTTTCTTCCACGCAAGCGACAATAACGCAGCCCATGCAGTTCTTTTGAATCTGCGAAGCTACGTTCAACTTTTTCTCTTCTCATTCGATAAATCCATTTGCCTTCATTAGAAAGTCGGTTCAATCGAACCTTCTCTTTTGCCTCTTCCCATACATGTCTTGTAATCGTTTTTTGATGTTTTTGATTCTGAGTACATTTCTCTAAGAGAGGACATTGACTACATACTGTTGGGTTAGATTTATAATGACGGTAACCTTCGCGATCTGTAGTCGAATACGCTAGCATACTTCCTTCCGGACATGTGTACTGATCATGTTCTATATCATATTTAAATTTCCATTTCGGTATAAATCCTTTTCTTGTTTGATATCTTCGATGAGCAATTACCCCAAAGATTTGTCGTTGATGTAATCCATGACAAATAGGATTCGTTAAATAACCGGCATCTAAGCCAACGGCTTCTACAGAAAAACCAAATTGATTAATCTGACGATCTAATCGAGCTAAATAGGGTTTTGAATCATGTACATTGCCAGGTGTGATATGAACATCGGTAATAATATTATATTTTAGATCTGTTGTACGGTGATCTAAATAGAAAAAACCTTCAGGTTTATTTTCTCGATAGAGATACCCACTTTCAGGGTCTGTATGACTTACTTTGATTTCTTTTGTTTGTTCCACCTCCTCCTTTTTCTTTAGAGGCTTTTTTCCATGACGAATACGATCCTCTTCTATAGCTTGGTTTAGTTCGTCTACGTAAGAAGCTGTTTCGATGTTCACTTCCTTCTTTGTATATTTATTCTTATTAGCATTCGCTTTTAGATGAGTTGAATCTGTAAATAATATTCTTCCTCCAACCATGCGATGATTCATGGCTTGAAGAACAATTTCATCAAAAACCTCTTGAAAAATTTCCGTATCTTTAAAACGAGTTCTCCTATTCCAACTGATTGTAGAATGATGGGGAACAGCGTCAGTGAGATTCAATCCTAAGAACCAACGGTAAGCAATGTTTGTTTGAACTTGGCGTTCAAGTTCGCGTTCTGAACGAACCCCATAAAAATAACCTATAAACATCATTTTGAATAGAATAAGAGGGTCAAGAGAAGGACGTCCATTATCCTTACAATAAAAAGGACGAACTTTTTCAGGAATAAATGAGAAGTCGATATATTGGTCAATCTTTCGAAGTAAATGATCTTGAGGAACTAACTCTTCTATCGTTACAAATTCTAATTCATTTTGTCTATCTTTATTAGAATGAAACATATCTTCACCGCCTTTAAAACGTTACCTTAATCATAACAGATAGATAAAATGATGAAATCATTTCCACTAAAAAAGGCTGTCGAGACTTTCTCGACAGCCTGAGGACGTTACTCTTA
>NZ_MJEH01000058.1 GCF_001742425.1 Bacillus solimangrovi | reverse complement strand
AATATTTTTTTTTAGAGAGAATGCTCTCTCAAAACTGAACGAAATGAATCACATTGGCTCGAATGTGCCTTCTTCATAATTGAGAAGGTCTTTATTTAACGTCATTCAACCGAAGGTTGATGCGTTTCTTTTCCTTAGAAAGGAGGTGATCCAGCCGCACCTTCCGATACGGCTACCTTGTTACGACTTCACCCCAATCATCTGTCCCACCTTCGGCGGCTGGCTCCATAAAGGTTACCCCACCGACTTCGGGTGTTACAAACTCTCGTGGTGTGACGGGCGGTGTGTACAAGGCCCGGGAACGTATTCACCGCGGCATGCTGATCCGCGATTACTAGCGATTCCGGCTTCATGTAGGCGAGTTGCAGCCTACAATCCGAACTGAGAATGGCTTTATGGGATTGGCTAAACCTCGCGGTCTTGCTGCCCTTTGTACCATCCATTGTAGCACGTGTGTAGCCCAGGTCATAAGGGGCATGATGATTTGACGTCATCCCCACCTTCCTCCGGTTTGTCACCGGCAGTCTCCTTAGAGTGCCCAACTGAATGCTGGCAACTAAGGACAAGGGTTGCGCTCGTTGCGGGACTTAACCCAACATCTCACGACACGAGCTGACGACAACCATGCACCACCTGTCACTCTGCCCCCGAAGGGGAAGCCCTATCTCTAGGGTTGTCAGAGGATGTCAAGACCTGGTAAGGTTCTTCGCGTTGCTTCGAATTAAACCACATGCTCCACCGCTTGTGCGGGCCCCCGTCAATTCCTTTGAGTTTCAACCTTGCGGTCGTACTCCCCAGGCGGAGTGCTTAATGCGTTAACTTCAGCACTAAGGGGCGGAAACCCCCTAACACTTAGCACTCATCGTTTACGGCGTGGACTACCAGGGTATCTAATCCTGTTCGCTCCCCACGCTTTCGCGCCTCAGCGTCAGTTACAGACCAGAAAGTCGCCTTCGCCACTGGTGTTCCTCCATATATCTACGCATTTCACCGCTACACATGGAATTCCACTTTCCTCTTCTGTACTCAAGTTCCCCAGTTTCCAATGACCCTCCGCAGTTGAGCTGCGGGCTTTCACATCAGACTTAAGGAACCGCCTGCGCGCGCTTTACGCCCAATAATTCCGGACAACGCTTGCCACCTACGTATTACCGCGGCTGCTGGCACGTAGTTAGCCGTGGCTTTCTGGTTAGGTACCGTCAAGGTACCAGCAGTTACTCTGGTACTTGTTCTTCCCTAACAACAGAGCTTTACGACCCGAAGGCCTTCATCACTCACGCGGCGTTGCTCCGTCAGACTTTCGTCCATTGCGGAAGATTCCCTACTGCTGCCTCCCGTAGGAGTCTGGGCCGTGTCTCAGTCCCAGTGTGGCCGATCACCCTCTCAGGTCGGCTACGCATCGTCGTCTTGGTAGGCCGTTACCCCACCAACTAACTAATGCGCCGCGGGCCCATCTGTAAGTGACAGCAAAACCGTCTTTTACAACAGAACCATGCAGTTCTGTTGATTATCCGGTATTAGCTCCGGTTTCCCGAAGTTATCCCAGTCTTACAGGCAGGTTGCCCACGTGTTACTCACCCGTCCGCCGCTGAATCCAGGGAGCAAGCTCCCTTTCATCCGCTCGACTTGCATGTATTAGGCACGCCGCCAGCGTTCGTCCTGAGCCAGGATCAAACTCTCCGATAAAAGATTGTTTGAAACTTGCTCGCACAATGTGTTCATTTCGTTCAGTTTTCAAAGAACATTTGGTGTCGCTTTTTGT
>NZ_MJEH01000057.1 GCF_001742425.1 Bacillus solimangrovi | reverse complement strand
ATTGATTTTCTTCTCTGAAATCCCAATTTTAAGTATTCAACCACTTGTAGAAAATGCGATTAATCATGGTGTAATGAAAAAAACTGAGGGCGGTCAAATAACGGTTAAAATATTTAAAGATGCAGACAACATTATAATTGAAACGACAGATACTGGTGTTGGGATGTCAGAGAAGAAAATCAATCAAATTTTAGACGATGAATATTCAACTAAAGGTGTGGGTCTATTGAATATTCATAAACGAATTAGAAAACTAACGGGTTCAGGTTTGAAAATTAAAAGTGTTGCAAATAAGTATACCTCTGTTTCCTTTTCTATTATAGAACGAAAAAAATAGTATAGAAGACTATCTACGATCGTATGCTTATGTAAGAGTGAGGTGCAATTAGTATGATCAAAGTATTATTGGTTGATGATGAAGAAGCGGGCTTGAATTTATTAAACATGTTGCTATCTGATTTTGAAGAAGTTGAAGTTCGAGGTCAATACACTGATCCAATGAAAGCACTTGAGCACTTAAAAGTTGAACAAGTTGATGCTGTTTTTTTAGATATTGAAATGCCACAGTTATCTGGTATGGAAGTGGCACGTAAAGTTAAAGAATTAAATGAGTTTACGAAGATTGTGTTTGTTACAGCACATATGAATTTTGCAGTAGAAGCATTTGAAATAGAATCTACAGATTATTTACTTAAGCCAGTTACAAAGTCTCGACTTGATCAGTCAGTTAAACGATTATTAAAAATAACAAATAAGCCTTTAAAACATGACTTATCAATCTCAGTTCGGTGTTTTGGGAGTTTTGATATCGTTAATCATGATAGTAGTTTACTCTTTAATTGGAGAACCAATAAAGTAAAAGAGTTATGTGCTTATTTAGTTCATCACGAAGGAAGAGTAGTTGAAAGTGAGCAAATTATTGAAATACTATGGCCTGAAGTAGACATCAATAAAGCGAAGACCAGCTTATATACTTGTATGTCTTATTTAAGACAGGCTTTCAAAAAAAATGGCCTCAAAAATATAATTTTAAGAAAGTCAGGTGGCTATTTTATTGATTTGTCAAAAATAAATTGTGATCTTATAGAATGGACAAGGCAAATCAATTCTCTTAAGCCGATAAGTACAGAAAATATAAAGCAGTACGAGCAGTTGATGGAAAGATACAGTGAGATGTATATGGAAAGAATGGGTTTCTTTTGGGCTGAAGAAAAACGTGCATTTATATCTAATAAAATGATTTCTGTATTTTACCATTTAGGTGAGTTTTATAGGAAAAATGGTGAGTTGAAAAAGTCTTTAAAATGCATAGAGAAAGAGCTAGAGTATTCATGTTACTCAGATGAAATATGCCAGCGTTTAATAACTACCCATTTGAAAATGGGTAATCGATCAGAAGCATTAAAGGTTTATCGAAGTTTCGAGAGTAATTTACAAGAAGATCTAGGGATAGAACCATCTTTTCAAACGAAGATGGTGATACAACGGATTAATAATCAGGAACGTTAATATAATGATAAACCTCAACGAAAATGTCGAAGTTGACCTGATAACCACATAAAATTCACTATTTTTTCCTGCCAGAAGGGTTTTATTGATAATTTTACCCATACACAAACAGGTACAACCAATAATTAAGAAATTTTGTATGCTTAGGGTTCTATTATTTTAGATTGACTTGTACCAATATAGAGCTAGTTATAGAAAAAAATAATATACTATTCATCAATTGCAACCGTTCTTTTGTTTCTTTAAACTAGAACGTTGGTTTCAATTCTAAATTTATATCACCCTTGTCTTAGACTAACGGTTACTTCTGTATTTACAGTTCAGGATTTTCGACCTAGATATCTCATCCATGCTGAGGACACAAACAAAAGAGAAGATCGTATTTGATCTTCTCTTACTATTACTCTGCATGCTCTACATCACTTACTTTAAATGGTTGCCTTTTACCATATGTGAGGGTGCGCCATAACCATTCCATTGGACCGAAACGATATTTTGATAGCCACCATTTACTGAGAAACACTTGCATCGCAAAAATGACAAGAGCTAATGCAGTACCGACTGTTAGACTTAACTTACCGTATAAGTTAAAGCCCATAATGATCGTTAAGCTAATCACTGTTTGTGCTAAGTAATTAGTTAATGCCATTCGTCCGACATCACCTAACCATGATAAACGATTTTTCCATTGTTCCTTCTCAAGCAATAACGTTAATGCTGAAATATAAAACAGCGATAATGTTACACCGCTCAAGCTGACAAAAAGAGCTTCTCCAATGAGTTTGAATACCCCTAACTGTACAACATTTAATTTAATCAAAGCTAAGTAGGTAAGTGTAGGTAGACTTAATAGGAACGTTATACGCCTTACTTTCTTTAGAAAGCGACTATTCTCAGCAACATTTTGAAAAATACCTCTTCTGCCCGCATATAAGCCTAATAGAAACATAGGTAATACCGACACCATTACAAATGGTAGATTTGTGACCATTAGCATAACTTCATTCTCGAATCGATATGAAACCCACTCACTATATGGTGCATATTTGTATACGTCTACATACTCGTT
>NZ_MJEH01000056.1 GCF_001742425.1 Bacillus solimangrovi | reverse complement strand
TTGTTCCTTGAAAACTAGATAACCGAAATAGAAGTAAAGCATAACAATTCTTCTTTCAAATGAGCTGATTTAAGTAAGTGATTGAAAGGGAATGCGTAGCGCATAGCAAGTAAGACAACCAGTAACATGGTTAAGTTAGAAAGGGCGCACGGTGGATGCCTTGGCACTAGGAGCCGATGAAGGACGGGACTAACTCCGATATGCTTCGGTGAGCTGTAAGTAAGCTTTGAACCGGAGATTTCCGAATGGGGAAACCCTCTGTTCGTAATGGAACAGAATCATTATCTGAATACATAGGGTAATGAAGGCAGACCCGGGGAACTGAAACATCTAAGTACCCGGAGGAAGAGAAAGCAAATGCGATTTCCTGAGTAGCGGCGAGCGAAACGGAAACAGCCCAAACCAAGAGGCTTGCCTCTTGGGGTTGTAGGACACTCTATACGGAGTTACAAAAGAACAATGTAGGCGAAGCAGTCTGGAAAGGCTGACCAGAGAAGGTAACAGTCCTGTAGCTGAAACATTGTTCACTCTTGAGTGGATCCTGAGTACGGCGGAACACGTGAAATTCCGTCGGAAGCTGGGAGGACCATCTCCCAAGGCTAAATACTCCCTAGTGACCGATAGTGAACCAGTACCGTGAGGGAAAGGTGAAAAGCACCCCTGGCGGGGAGTGAAAAAGATCCTGAAACCGTGTGCCTACAAGTAGTCGGAGCCCGTTAACGGGTGACGGCGTGCCTTTTGTAGAATGAACCGGCGAGTTACGATCTCGTGCAAGGTTAAGTCGGAAAGACGGAGCCGCAGCGAAAGCGAGTCTGAATAGGGCGAATGAGTACGCGGTCGTAGACCCGAAACCGAGTGATCTACCCATGTCCAGGGTGAAGTTCAGGTAACACTGAATGGAGGCCCGAACCCACGCACGTTGAAAAGTGCGGGGATGAGGTGTGGGTAGGGGTGAAATGCCAATCGAACTCGGAGATAGCTGGTTCTCCCCGAAATAGCTTTAGGGCTAGCCTCAAGGGAAGAGTCTTGGAGGTAGAGCACTGATTGGACGAGGGGCCCCCAACGGGTTACCGAATTCAGTCAAACTCCGAATGCCAAAGACTTATCCTTGGGAGTCAGACTGCGGGTGATAAGGTTCGTAGTCGAGAGGGAAACAGCCCAGACCACCAGCTAAGGTCCCAAAGTATACGTTAAGTGGAAAAGGATGTGGAGTTGCTTAGACAACCAGGATGTTGGCTTAGAAGCAGCCACCATTCAAAGAGTGCGTAATAGCTCACTGGTCGAGTGACTCTGCGCCGAAAATGTACCGGGGCTAAACGTATCACCGAAGCTGTGGATGTTTCTTACGAAACATGGTAGGGGAGCGTTCTAAGCGCTTTGAAGCTAGACCGTAAGGACTAGTGGAGTACTTAGAAGTGAGAATGCCGGTATGAGTAGCGAAAGACAAGTGAGAATCTTGTCCATCGAAAGTCTAAGGTTTCCTGAGGAAGGCTCGTCCGCTCAGGGTTAGTCGGGACCTAAGCCGAGGCCGAAAGGCGTAGGCGATGGCCAACAGGTTGAAATTCCTGTACCACCTCCTCACCGTTTGAGCAATGGGGGGACGCAGAAAGGTAGGGTGAGCGTGCGACTGGAAGTGCACGTCTAAGCCGTTAGGCTGACAGTGAGGCAAATCCCACTGTCGTGAAGGCTGAGCGGTTACAGCGAGGGAAATATAAGTACCGAAGTCCCTGATCCTACACTGCCAAGAAAAGCCTCTAGCGAGGTGAGAGGTGCCCGTACCGCAAACCGACACAGGTAGACGAGGAGAGAATCCTAAGATGATCGGGAGAACTCTCGTTAAGGAACTCGGCAAAATGACCCCGTAACTTCGGGAGAAGGGGTGCTTTTTGGGGTGAATAGCCCCGAAGAGCCGCAGTGAATAGGCCCAAGCGACTGTTTAGCAAAAACACAGGTCTCTGCAAAGCCGCAAGGCGAAGTATAGGGGCTGACACCTGCCCGGTGCTGGAAGGTTAAGAGGAGGGGTTATCCTTTTGGAGAAGCTCTGAATCGAAGCCCCAGTAAACGGCGGCCGTAACTATAACGGTCCTAAGGTAGCGAAATTCCTTGTCGGGTAAGTTCCGACCCGCACGAAAGGTGCAACGACTTGGGCACTGTCTCAACGAGAGACCCGGTGAAATTATACTATGCGTGAAGATGCGCATTACCCGCGACAGGACGGAAAGACCCCGTGGAGCTTTACTGCAGCCTGATATTGAATTTTGGTACAGCTTGTACAGGATAGGTAGGAGCCTTGGAAGCCGGAGCGCTAGCTTCGGTGGAGGCGTCGGTGGGATACTACCCTTGCTGTATTGAAATTCTAACCCAGAGCCGTTATCCGGCTCGGAGACAGTGTCAGGTGGGCAGTTTGACTGGGGCGGTCGCCTCCTAAAAGGTAACGGAGGCGCCCAAAGGTTCCCTCAGAATGGTTGGAAATCATTCGTAGAGTGTAAAGGCACAAGGGAGCTTGACTGCGAGACCTACAAGTCGAGCAGGGACGAAAGTCGGGCTTAGTGATCCGGTGGTTCCGCATGGAAGGGCCATCGCTCAACGGATAAAAGCTACCCCGGGGATAACAGGCTTATCTCCCCCAAGAGTCCACATCGACGGGGAGGTTTGGCACCTCGATGTCGGCTCATCGCATCCTGGGGCTGTAGTCGGTCCCAAGGGTTGGGCTGTTCGCCCATTAAAGCGGTACGCGAGCTGGGTTCAGAACGTCGTGAGACAGTTCGGTCCCTATCCGTCGTGGGCGTAGGAAATTTGAGAGGAGCTGTCCTTAGTACGAGAGGACCGGGATGGACACACCGCTGGTGTACCAGTTGTTCCGCCAGGGGCATCGCTGGGTAGCTACGTGTGGACGGGATAAGTGCTGAAAGCATCTAAGCATGAAGCCCCCCTCAAGATGAGATTTCCCATAGCGTCAAGCTAGTAAGATCCCTCAGAGATGATGAGGTAGATAGGTTCGAGGTGGAAGCGTGGTGACACGTGGAGCTGACGAATACTAATCGATCGAGGACTTAACCACATTTTAAATATGCTTTTGAAGCTATTTATAATTAAGACGCACGCAAGTGCTGCTTCTATTTCAGTTGTTATCTAGTTTTGAGGGAACAAACCTCAATTGAATAATATGTCTGGTGACGATAGCGAAGAGGTCACACCCGTTCCCATACCGAACACGGAAGTTAAGCTCTTCAGCGCCGATGGTAGTTGGGGTGTTTCCCCTGTGAGAGTAGGACGTTGCCGGGCATGATAACAGAAACCGATCTGATAATAGATCGGTTTTTTGCATG